>JAAYTE010000217.1 GCA_012518175.1 Gammaproteobacteria bacterium
GTGCTGGCCATTGGTAACCCCTTTGGCGTGGGGCAGACCGTCACCATGGGCATTATCAGCGCCACTGGGCGTAATCAGTTGGGCCTCAATACCTACGAAGACTTTATTCAAACCGATGCGGCGATTAATCCCGGTAACTCTGGCGGTGCCTTAGTGGATGCGCAGGGCAATTTGCTGGGTATCAATACGGCCATATTTTCCCGCACTGGCGGCTCGCAGGGCATTGGTTTTGCCATTCCGGTGAAGCTGGCCATGGACGTTATGGGCTCCATTGTTAAGCATGGCCAAGTGGTGCGCGGCTGGTTAGGCTTAGAAGTGCAGGCGCTGACTCCAGAGTTGGCAGAATCTTTTGGCTTGCTCGACAGCCCCGGTATTTTGGTGGCCGGCGTGTACCGTGATGGGCCGGCAGCGGCGGCAGGCTTACAACCCGGTGATGTGATTCTTAAAATCGCTGAAGAAGACGCGCGGGATGGCCGCACCTCGATGAACCAAGTGGCGCGTATGCAGCCGGGTGCAAAAATTAAATTAGACATTTTACGCAACGGCCAGCCGCGCATTTTAACCGCCACCATTGGCATGCGGCCGCCATCGGATTGATCACAGACACAGCATTTAGCTACACATTGCTAGCCCTCGGAGGCACAGCTGCCGAGGTTAAAAGTATTTCAGGAGATTTAAGTGAATAGGCTTCAACTGTTGATTTTTGACTGGGACGGCACCTTAGTGGACTCGATTATGCGCATTGTTGAGGCGATGCACACCGCTGCGGATAGTTGTGGCGTGCCGCGCTGCAGCGATGACGAGGTTAAAGCCATTATCGGCCTGGCCATGCCGCAAGCCTACGATGTGCTCTATGCCGAGGCTGACGATGCCCAGCTGAAACAACGTTTTATTCAAAGCTACAGTGATGAATACATTCGTTTGGAAGAGCAGCCTTCAGCGTTTTATCCGGGTGTGCTGGATGCGCTGGAAAACTACCGCAGCGCCGGTTATCAGTTGGCGGTGGCCACAGGTAAAAGTCGTCGCGGCCTGCATCGGGTGTTAAGCGGGCACAACATGGTGGATTACTTTGAAATTACCCGCTGCGCCGATGAAACCCGCAGCAAGCCTGATCCCTTAATGCTGCATGAAATCCTCCAGCACTGCGCCGCCCGTCCCGAGCAAGCCATTATGGTGGGCGATTCACCCTTTGACTTGCGCATGGCCAACAATGCCCAAGTAGCCGGCGTAGCGGTAAGTTATGGGGCGCAGCCGCTCAGCGTTTTGCAGCAAGAAAACCCCGTTTTAGCCATTGATCACTTTTCTGAGCTGAGCAGCTGGTTGCAGCAACAACCCCATAGCTTGCTCAAAGGAGACTAGGCATGAGTAACCCCAGCGGTAATCAGCCAAGCGATCCTTGGACCGACGACAGCTACCTTAATCAATCCACCCAAAGTGCAAAGGACCCCGCCATGAGCGACAACAATGTAGATAGCAAAACTTGGAAGCTGCTTGAAAAAGCAGTACTGGCTAGCGTCAGTGAACAGCGGCGCTCACGGCGTTGGGGCATCTTCTTTAAAGTCCTGACCTTTGTGTATTTATTTGGAGCCTTGGCCTTGTTTTCACCCTTAATGGGCGGCGGCAAGGGCGTAACCGACGGACCACATACCGCCTTAATTGAAGTGCGCGGCATGATTGCCGACCAAGAATCCGCCAGCGCCGATAATATTGTCAGTGCTTTGCGTAAAGCGTTCGACGACAAAAACACCAAAGGCCTAGTGCTGCGCATCAATAGCCCAGGTGGTAGTCCGGTGCAGTCCGCTTATATCTATGATGAAATCTTGCGCTTACGCGGCCTGCATCCAGAGATCAAAGTCTATGCCGTAATCAGCGATTTAGGCGCGTCCGGTGCTTATTATATTGCCAGCGCCGCCGATGAAATCTACGCGAACAAATCCAGCCTAGTCGGCTCCATTGGCGTCACCGCTGCAGGTTTTGGTTTTGTCGGCGCCATGGATAAACTCGGCATCGACCGCCGCGCCTACACCGCAGGCAAACACAAAGCATTTTTAGATCCCTTCCAGCCACAAAACGCAGAAGAAACCGCCTTCTGGGAAACCGTACTGCAAACCACCCACAGACAATTTATCGACAGCGTCAAACAAGGCCGCGGCGATCGTTTGAAGTATCAAGACAACCCAGAGCTGTTTTCTGGCTTGATCTGGTCCGGCGAGCAGGCCTTAGGCTTAGGCTTAATCGATGCATTTGGCAACAGCAGCTACGTGGCCCGCGAAGTGATAGGGCACACTGAAATTGTCGACTTCACCCTAGAAGAATCACCCTTCGACCGCTTCGCAAAGAAATTCGGAGCCAGCGTCGCCGAACGCCTCGCCATCTGGATGGGCTTCACAGGACCGCAGTTGCGTTGAAGACGCGCTGAGTTATTGAGTTCATTGCGCTCCCGCATCGTCTTTGCGAGGAGCGCAGCGACGTGGCAATCCACCTAGCACACCATGCCGTGCTACACATATGGACTGCCACGGCCTAACGGCCTCGGATTGACTGCGGTGGTATCCTTAAGCCTCGCAAAATATGTCGCAAACGCTTAATATACGACCCGTTCACATTTTAGTGATCAAGGACGTATCCGTTTGGGCGAGGCCAGCACGTCCAGAAATGCAGAAAAACAAACAAGGAGCCGATGTGAGTTCAAATATCCCTGTGCCGCACATGCCTAATAATACTGCTCCTGATGCAGATAAAATTGATCTGTTTGAGTTGATGCAAACACTCTGGCAAGAAAAACTTTTGATTATCTTGCTCACTTTAGTCTGTGCTGGCGCTGCTGCAGCCTATGCATTCACTGCCACACCGCAATACAGTATTGCCATGACACTAAAACCTGCATCATTAAGCCTGTACGGTGAGTTTGTGGCAGGTATTCAAGGTGAGCAGCAAAAGAGCATTGCTTTAGGTCAGAAGACCGCTGAAGAAGTATTAGGACAGCTGAAAAACAATCTTGATCTGAATGCTCATAAAGTAAGCTATCTTAAAGAAGCACATATTCTTAGCATCAGTGTTACTGCAAAGACTCCACAGTTGGTGACGCTGCAGCTGACAACTTTGCAACCGGGTAGCGCAGCCCAAACGCTCAAGTCTTACGTAGATGCCGTCAGCGTTATTACACTTAAAGAACTCAATAGCTTTGTGCAAGGTCTTGGCAATCCAACCGCTATTACACAAGAAATGCTGTACACCATAGATAGCATGCCCAGTCAGGCCAGCTTAGTGAAACCTAAAAAATCTTTAATTGTTGCACTAGGCATTGTGCTCGGTGGCATGTTAGGTGTATTCGCGGCGTTAATTCGCAGCATGATCCGTAAGCGTAAAAACGCGATATAGATTTTTGTAGGTCATCCATTTATGGACGACAAAACACGCAGGGCTGGCATTATGCCTAGCTTATATAAGCCGCTGCGTGATAGCAGATGTAGGTCGTCCCTTTAGGGGCGACACAAGAAAACAGGATAAGAGGCTATGGAAGCTTGGTATTTACTGCATTGCAAAGGCAAGCAAGAAGAGCGTGCGCGCCTGAATATAGAAAACCAAGGCTATACAACCTGTTTACCGCAAATAAAACGGCAGAAAATAGTGCAGGGCAAACGCGTAGAGTGCATCGAACCTTTATTTCCAAATTACATTTTTATCCAGCTCGACAGCAGTACGGCTAATTTTAATGCACTACGTAGCACTCGAGGGGTCAATAGCTTTGTCCGCTTTGGTGGCATGCCTGCCACAGTCCCAAGCGAAGTCATGACAACAATTTTAGCGCTAGAGCAAAACAGTGAAAATCAACACGCAGCACAACCCACCTTTAGCGCAGGCGAAAAAGTCACAATCACCGAAGGCCCCTTCGCCGGGCTACAGGCCATCTACAACATGCCTAAAGGTGAAGAGCGCTGTTTGATATTTTTAGATATGCTCGGCCAGCAACAACGGATAGAAATAGAAGAAACCGCACTGCGTAGTCAATAAGATTTAATACACCGTCATTGCGAGTCGCAGCGACGTGGCAATTCACCTTGCAAACCATGTCGCGCCGCCATCCACAGCACTATAAACCTAATCCATCAGAGCGACAGGCATTGATGCCAGCACTTTAAAAAATAAACACGGAAAGACCATGAAATACATCTGCTCA
>JAAYTE010000218.1 GCA_012518175.1 Gammaproteobacteria bacterium
CAGTGCGCGAATACTATACTTCTGGCCCGCGCTAAAATCAGCGTAACGAATTTCAACTAAACAGTTACGCTGATTATCACCACGACTGCCTCCTCGATCATAACTTAAGCGCACCTGCAATTTATGCTGGCCTGGGCTGACTTGAAAGTAGCGTGCATCATCTACTTTATGGCCATCCATGCGTTGTGCTGATAACTGTTGACCTGGTTGCGCCAACACATCTATCCAAGCCATAGCTGGATTGTGCTCTGGTAAAGGAGCTGCACATGCACTACAAGCTATAAGTAATGCAACACTTGCGATCTTCTTTAACGACACATAACCTCCGTACTAACCAAAAAACCAGTAACACACAGCAATAGCTGCAACGACTCCAGCGAGCTCGGCTAATAGCGCACAACCAACTGCGTGGCGTGCACGCTGAATACCTACAGCACCAAAATATACCGCCAATACATAAAATGTGGTTTCGGTACTTCCTTGAATAGTCGCAGCCACCAATGCAGGGAAACTATCTACACCTTGGGTTTGCATAGTTTCAATCAACATAGCGCGAGCAGCGCTGCCAGAAAATGGCTTGACCATTGCGGTAGGCAGCGCATCGACAAAGCGCGAATCCCAATGCAGTAGCTCTACTAGCCAACGAATACCATCAAGCCCGAACTCTAATGCACCTGAAGCACGTAAAACTCCAACCGCACACAGCATTGCAATTAAGTAAGGCAACAGATCTTTAGCCACCTGAAAACCTTCTTTTGCCCCCTCTACAAAGGTTTCATACACAGGTACTTTACGAATCATCCCCAATACAAGAAAACTCATAATGATGCCGAATAGGGTTAGGTTACCTAGCAGCGACGATAAACTCGCCAATGTAACTGCGCTCAAACTACCCAATAGCGCCATAAACGCACCAAGTAATAAAGCACAGGGGATTAAGTATGCTAAAACAACAGGGTGCCAAATTCGCAAGCGTTGCATAAAGGCCACTGATAGCAGCCCAACTAAGCTCGATGCGCTGGTGGCCAACAAAATAGGAAGAAAGACCAACGTAGGATCCGCAGCCCCTTGTTGCGCTCGGTACATAAAAATAGTAACTGGCAGCAACGTTAGTGAAGAGGCATTTAAAACCAAGAAAAGTATCTGTGCATTACTGGCAGTGGTCGTAGATGGATTCAACTCCTGCAACGAACGCATAGCTTTCAGGCCAATGGGTGTAGCGGCATTATCTAGGCCTAAGCCATTGGCGGCAAAGTTAAGCGTAATTAAGCCCAGCGCTGGATGACCGCGTGGCACTTCCGGCATTAACTTGGCGAAGAGTGGGCCAAGCAGTCGAGCCAACAGATCAACTAAGCCCGCTTTTTCAGCAATTTTGAGAAAGCCTAACCATAGCGTCAGGGTGCCAAACAGTAAAAGCATGACATCGACAGAAAGCTTTGCCATGCTAAATAAGCTTTCCACCATAGCTGCCCAAACATCAGGATCACCACCAAACCAGCGCACTAACCCAGCAACAGTGGCTACAATAAAAAAACTCAGCCATAAGCCATTTAACATGCAAGATACTCCTAGAGTTAACGGCTCATTTGTCTGGTTAAGGCCAGAAGGATCGCAGCAGTCTGGGCATCGGGCTCTCCATTATATAGACGCGGTCGATACTTCATCTGAAAAGCAGCCACTACATTACGTGTCGCTTCATCCAAATCACCATGCGTAGGTACGGCATAACCCACTTTAGCTAAGTGCTCTTGGAACCAAGCCACTGACGGCAACTGCTGCGTAAATACACGGGTATGTTCGGTTACTGCCTGTGCATCCGGCCACAGTATCAAACCTTCCTGCGCCAAACGCTCCCATGGAAAAGCAGGACCCGGATCAACTTTACGCTGGGGTGCAATATCACTGTGCCCGACCACACTGTGAGCAGTTAAGCCATGTCTTTGCATAATGTCTTTGAGCAGTAACACCAAAGCATTTATTTGCTGCTCACTCCAAGGCTGCCATATTCGCCCCTCTGGCGTATCGGTATAACCTTGATTGACCATTTCAATACCAATGGAGCTTGAGTTTAACCACGTGCGACCATTCCATTGACTATCACCTGCATGCCAAGCGCGGCGATTTTCATCCACCAGCCGATAAATGGTGGCAGGCTGCTCAGCAATTAGATAATGACTGCTAACCTGCTTCCCTGTTAATAAATGTAAGGATCGCGGTAAATCGCTGGCGGTGTAATGCAAAACAATAAACTGCACACGACTGTCCTGCCCTGTTGACTGGTAGCTATCATCAATTTTCAACCCGGAACAACCTGCCAGCACTAATGTTAAAAATACCCACACTGGAAACTTCATATTTTATCCACTTAATAAACTCTTAAAATAATCACACTGATACTTTGCTTACATTATGACCGCAATCCCCAACCTAGGTTGCTCTCGGCCTCGCTCTAGAAGTCAGACTGTTTAGCAGTATAAAGAGCCAAGGTGCAAGATATGGCACTGTTTACTGCTGTTTTTTTAGTTATGATCCTAACGCAGAAACTTTATGACACGCATGAGGATAATAATAATGAAAACTCTAACTGATCACTTAACACAATATGCTGCCTACCATCGCGACCAGCGCAACATCTTGACCCATATTATCGGAATTCCATTGATCGTAGTGGCAGTTGCCATCGTACTTTCAAAACCTGGCTGGGCAATGGCTGGGATATGGCTCTCACCCGCACTGATAGTCGCCAGCGCTGCAGCCATATTTTACCTCATACTGGATCTAAAGTTGGGCTTAGCAATGACAGTCTTGCTGGTTTTATCACTGTGGCTCGGCATGCTCAGCGCACAGTTATCCACAGGTTTATGGCTTGCCCTAGGCTTAGGTCTGTTTATTTTAGGCTGGATTATTCAATTTATCGGTCACTATTTTGAAGGCAAAAAGCCTGCTTTTATCGATGACATTATGGGCTTAGCTATCGGCCCTTTATTTGTTGTTGCTGAGTTAGCGTTTTTACTGGGACTGCGTAGAGCTCTTGAATTTGAGATTGAAACACGACTTGGTCCACGTACTGATAAATAACCCGCAACTATTTAAACAAGCATGAGTCATACAACAACACTCTAAAAGGATTCAGTTATGCAGTACAACTCCGACAGCCACAGCCCGGTAATGGGTTACTTACTTTGGATTTTCGGCTTTTTAGGCTCGCATCGTTTTTATTACGGCAAACCCGTTACTGGCACTATTTGGTTTTTTACTTTAGGTCTACTGGGTATTGGTTGGATTATTGATTTATTTTTAATTCCCAGCATGGATCGACAAGCCAATATGCGCTTTCACACCGGTCGTACTGACTACAACCTCGCTTGGATTCTATTAACCTTCCTTGGTGTATTTGGTGTCCACCGCATGTATCAAGGGAAGTGGATAACTGGAATCATCTACTTATGCACCGGTGGTTTATTTTTACTGGGTGTACTCTATGATTTTTGGACTATGAACGAGCAGATCTCCACTCGAAATCAAATTTTCAACTCAGCTTTACTTTAATCGGGCAGATAATAAAAAGCTGCTTAGTGCGCAAGGCAATAAGCAGCTTGAAAGAGCATTACCAGTTTAGTGCTTTTTCGGACGTGGCCAGTTTTCCAAATTGCGCTGCCGTCCACGGCCCACGGCTAAAGCTTGAGCGGGCACATCAGTGGTAATCGTTGAGCCTGCACCTGTGGTGGCACCGTCGCCTAAATTGAGCGGGGCGACTAGAGAGCTGTTCGAGCCGATAAAAACATCCTCGCCCATTACTGTTTTAAACTTATTTGCACCATCGTAATTGCAAGTAATAGTACCGGCGCCGATATTGCTGCGCGCACCAATATCACTGTCACCCAAATAGCTTAAGTGGCCTGCTTTAGCCCCCGCTCCCATGCGGGTATTTTTTAACTCGACAAAGTTACCCACATGACTACCTGCGGACAACACTGTTCCTGGTCGTAAACGGGCAAAAGGACCGCAGTCTGCACCCTCTCCTACTTGTGCACCCTCTAAGTGACTATTGGCTTTAATCACTGCACCGGTATGTAAAACCGAGTCCTTAATGACGCAGTTAGGACCAATGGAAACATTATCAGCGATCTCTA
>JAAYTE010000219.1 GCA_012518175.1 Gammaproteobacteria bacterium
AAACGGCTTTTCAGCAGCAAATATAAAAAGAACGGCGCACCAATTAAGGCCGTGACAATCCCAATCGGCATCTCAGCCGGTGCCAGCACTAAACGGGCGGCCAGATCAGCAAAGAGCAATAAACTCGCCCCGGCTAAAGCTGCCGCTGGTAATAACACCCGATGATCCGGCCCCACTGCCAAGCGCAACACATGGGGCACCACTAAGCCGACAAAACCAATCATGCCGGCCGCAGCCACTGCCGCACCGACCCCCAGCGCGGTACAAAACACCAGTTCGCCCTTGAGTTTCTCCACGGAAAAACCCAAGTGCCGCGCCTCTGATTCACCCAGCAACAAAGCGTTTAAAGCTTTAGCACGGCGGGGTAACCACAACGCCACGGCAAAGGTAATCAATAACAGTGGCCATAAACGCGCATAACTGGCGCCATTTAAACTGCCCAAGTTCCAGAACGTTAGGGTACGCAAAGTGGCGTCATCGGCTAAATAGGTGAACAAGCCAATCGCCGCACCGGCTAAAGCAGTTAAAGCAATACCGGCTAATAACATAGTGGCCACATGGGTTTGACCGTCACGCCGACCTAAGCGGTAAACCAGCGCGGTCACTCCTAAACCACCGGCAAAGGCACATATGGATAAGATGTACGGACTCAAAGCATCGGGAATACCGCCCAACATGGCCCCACCAACAATCGCCACCGCCGCGCCCAGTGCTGCGCCACTGGAAACGCCAATTAACCCCGGATCAGCCAGCGGATTACGGAACAAACCCTGCATCGCTACACCAGTTAACGCCAGCACTGCACCAACCGCCAAACCGAGCAGCGCGCGCGGCAAGCGGATTTGGCTGACAATTAATTGGGCTTGCTCTAATGCTGGGGTGCTGTCCACGCGAAAGCCCAGATTGCGCCCTAGCACTTTCGCCAAATTGTCCAAACTGATACTCACCGGCCCAAGCGCCAATGACAGCGCCACAGCGACGAGCAACAGCATGCCCAGCAGGACAAATAACCTGTAATTGTTATTCAACATTAAACATATTCAACTTTTAAGTAGACCAACCCAACACACCGCAATGCGCCAACGCACTGCAAACCTATCCAGCCCAGCAGCTCACGTTAATCTTGCCGCGCCAGCTGGTTGGACAATTGCGGATAAAACAGCGCCATAAGCTGCGCCACTTGCTCAGGAATACGCGGCCCTAACCCACCCACTAATAAGGTGGGATCAATGGCCAGTACGCGTTTCTGTTGTACCGCTGCAGTATGCCGCAAAGCCGGCGCACTCGACAGCATAGCCTCTAATGCTTGCAGCCCCTGACTGTGGCGATCAGCCACAATAATCACTTGTGGATTTAAGGCCAGTAGCGACTCAGTGGATAAGGCTTTAAAACCTTCGTGCACAGCTAAGTTTTCACCGCCGGCCTGTTTAATTAACCAATCACCCACGGTGCCAGTGCCTGCTGCCAGCGGATTGCCCTGCCCGGCAGAAAACACCAAAAGCACCCGCGGTGCGGCGCTGTGTATGGCGGTTAACTGCTGTTGCTGCACGGTCATGGCCTGCATAAAGTCTTGCAAAGCCTGTTCTGCTTGCTGCTGATGCCCAGTTAATTCACCCATGCGCCGGACACTGCTGCGTAACGCCTGAAGATCTGTGGCCACCGCCAGCGTTTCAATGTGCACACCAGAGGCGCGCAATTGCTCCAGCACCGTTGGCGGTCCCATCTCTTCACTGCCAAATAAAATTTGCGGCTGCAAAGTCAACACGCCCTCGGCAGCTAACTGGCGTTGATAGCCAATACTGGGCAGCTCTTGCAAAGCAGCAGGATGCAAGCTGGTGGTGTCCACTCCGACCAATTGCGCCTGACCACCCATAGCCACTAACCATTCAGAAATCGAGCCGCCGGCACTGATCACCCGCTCCACCTGCGCTGGCGCTGTAGCTACAACGTCGCTGGATGCGGCAGTGCGCGGCTCATCTGCCCAAGCCAAGCCTTGCGCCAGCATGAGCAGGGTAAAAAACTTAATCTGCTTGATCACCTTGTGCCTCCATTAAAATTTGTGTGTCATCAATGCCTAAGGTTTGCAGCACAGCCAACAGCTGCAAAAACTTCTCCAGTGGTGCGTGCCGGTGCAAGGCCAAATCCACAGCCTGCGGTGGCTTGGCTTGTAACGCGTCCTGCAAGTGCTGAAAGTCAGCTTGCGGCTGGCCAGCAAAACGCCAAACACCTTGCTCATCCAGACGTATCACCATGCGCTCCGCCGGCGCCTGGCTAACTGCGGACAACCCTGCGCTACTCTTGGGTAAATCCAGCGGCAGCTCCAATAACGGCTGCTGCGCAGTCAGCAAAAAAAACACCAGCACAATAAAAATCACGTCCAACAAGGGCGTCAGATCCGGCAGCAAACTGGCGCTGGGCACAGCGCTCTGCGGCAAACCAATCATGCCGCCTCCCATTGCAGGTTTGCTTGCTCTGGCGCGCTGTCGAGCAAGCCCAGATCCAAGCCGTTAAAGGCTAGATGGCAACGGTTGAGCAAAATCTGCACCCGCTCCAAATAGCGCTCAGCCCAGAAACTAAAGCCCTGCCCCGCCGCCAGCGCAGGAATGGCAATCACTAAACCCCAAACTGTGGTGTACAAGGCTTGCCATAAACCATCGGCCAATAAAGCCGGCGTCACTGGGCTGTTTTGTTCGGCAATTCCGGCAAACATAGTCACCATGCCCAACACCGTACCCAGCAAGCCCAGCATTGGCGCAAGCACTCCAACCATTTGCAAAACCCGCAAATGCCGGTTCAAACGGCAGCGTTCTTCTTGCAGCCAGCAGCCCAAAACTTCTTCACGTTGCGCTGCGGCCAAGCTGGCATGGCGCTCCAGCAACGCCAAACCGTAGCGCCAGCCTTTGGGGCGCTTATGGCAAGGCTGCTGGGTGCATGTCAAACACACTGCGGCACTGTCAGTCAGGGTTTTTTGACTGATGGGTTGCAGCTGTAAAAACACACTCAAGCGTTCAAATACCAGCGCCAGCGCCAACAATGAACACAAAGCGAGGGGCCAACCCAGCGGCCCCATACTGATAAACCAGGCAGGCATGTTAGTCCTCCAGCAAGGTTAACGCTGGAAAGCTCTCAGCCAGCGCGCGCCAGTTTTCACACTCGGCCAGCCCTGGTTTACGCACGCCATACAACTGCACCACTAAGTTGCCCTGCGCATCGTACGCCTCCCAACTGGTGATCACGCCGTCCGTGGTGGGTTTGCGCACCCGCCATAACTGGGTAATCGCATTGGCTTTTAAATGCATGCTGAACTCAGGATCAAGCACATTGAACCAATCCCCGACCCAGCGCAGGTTGGTCACTGTGCCGCTGTGAATCTGTACACAGTGGTCATTGCCAACAAACACCATAATGGCTAACTGCTGATCTGCCGCTTGGGCAAATAACTGTGGCAAGGCGGCTGTGGATAAACGCTCTGCCCATTCGGCACCGGCCAGACGCAAAGCTTGCGTACGGGTGGTGTGCATTTTTTTCAACAAGGCAAAAAAGTGGTGGGTATCTTTTAATCGCGCCCAGCGCGCCCTTAGGCCGTCCACATCAATTTCGCTGTCAGCCAACTCCGCAGGCTTTGCTGCAGCCGGTTCCAGGGCCAGCTCGGTCACTTGCTCAGGTGCCGAAAAGCGCGTCAACAATGCCGCCCACGCAGTTAAGTCGCTGTTATCTGTGAGGTACACCTTGTGCACGGCAACCCCTTGTCGATCAAAAAACTGCAGGCTGCGCTGCGTGCCGCGCTGGCCTTCTTCGGTCAAGGCAAAGGCGCTGTGCCAACCACTTAAAAACAAACGCAAATCAATATCTGCGGAAACCACAATGCCCATTTTGCCGTTGGCCATAACCGTGGTGTCACGGTAAAAACCATGACGCTCATGGACACAATGCTCGTTGCGGGTCAGCACCATCACTTCACCCAAGCTCAATAAAGCCGGCAGCAATTCTGACCAATCTGGGCGCAATAACAGCGCATCCTCGCCCACTCGGCAAGCCAATAACTCTGCTTCACTCACGGATAAATGCTGCGCAGCGTTACGCGCTCTTAAGCGGGGCTGCTCGTTACGCAACACTTGCCAAGCCACATATAAATCACGGCTTGGCAGGGTTGCCGGGTTGTTGCTGGTTTGCTGAATGGTCATGCTCGTCATGGAATCACCTTTTACTGGGTCAGTAACGTTGCGCCGCAAGGGCGAATGCAACGGGAATATGCACACGGCTGGCGACTGCCACACCATTGTGCTGTTCGGGCAAAAACTGCCACTTTTGTACCGCGGCAAGCGCGGCCTGATCCAAACTCTGCACCCCTGAGGAACGCAGGATTTGGATATCGATTTGTTTGCCACGCGCATCCAGCTCCACATCCAGCCAGACCGTGCCCTGCTGCTGGCGACGCCGAGCTGAGGCAGGGTAAATAGGCGCGCTGGGCTGCCGGGCAAACCGCGGTTGTTTGCTGATGATTTTTTGCTGCGCGCCCGGCGCTGCTGGATTGGCTTGTGGGCGCGGCGCTGCAGCCGTTGTCTCGGTTTTAGCCACGCTGGCCGGCTGAGGCGGCTGAGTCTGACGCGCTGCTTGGCGTGATTCTGCTGGTTTAGTGTGCTGAGCCGCGGCGGTGCTGGGTGCAGGGCGTGTCTTTGCCGCGGTTTTTTGCGCTGCTTGAGCCTGGGTGCGCGCAGGCTTAGGCATTGCCGACGGCTGAGGTTTGTCTGTGCTACTGGGCGAGACTGCAGGCTGTTGCACCACTTGAGTCACCTGCTGCTGTGCGACCTTGGCAACCTTTGCCTCTTTTTCCACAGATGCTGACGGCGCAGCCAAGGGCGTCTTTACCTCAGGCTTAAGCGCTTTTGTTACCAGCTTGGGCAGCGCCAATGTTGGCCGCTCAACTGGCGCGACAGGCACAACCGTCTGCCCAGCAAATTGTTCAGCTAAGAGCGGAAATACTGCAAAAAAATGCGCGGCCAACGACAGCCCGAGGTAAAGAAACAACCTTGACATAAATCAACTAATCCAATTAACGAATCGCTATTAAGAATCATTTGCATTTAATAGTCAACATCATTTAGAGTCGCCAACTCACCTTAGAGAGCGTCTTAATTTTCCAGACAATTGCTCTGCCAACTAAAAAAATGTCACGGAGTTGTTATGCAAATGTGCTCACCCTTCCCAGCAAAACCGCTGGTAATTGCGCTGTTAATGGCCAACACAGCGGCCATCGCCGCGGAAAAACCTGCCACCAAGTTTGACGCCATCACTGTCACTGCCACCCGCAGTGAGCAAAAACTTAGCGCCGTGCCCAGCACCGTATCAGTGCAAGACGAACGGCAAATTGATCAGCAAAATATCAATAACATCCAAGAATTGATTCGCTACGAACCCGGGGTGTCGGTCTCCGGTGGTAACAGCCGTTTTGGTTTATCGGGCTTTACCATTCGCGGCATTGGCGGCAATCGAGTGCTTACCCAAGTGGACGGTGTCAGCGTGGCTGATGGCTTTTCCTTTGGTGGTTTTTTAAATGCGCGGCGCGATTACGTGGATATTGACACCATCAAACAAGTGGAAATTATTCGCGGCCCGGCCAGCTCGTTGTACGGCAGTGACGCCATTGGTGGTGCGGTGAGTTTTATCACCAAAGATGCGCAGGATTATTTAGATGCCGAACATGATGTTTATCTACGTCTAAAAACCGGCTACGACGGAGCCGATGACAGCTGGTTACGCAGTGGTACTGTGGCTGGACGTTACGCCAACTTAGACACCCTGCTGCACATAGGTCGGCGCACAGGACATGCCAGCCGCAGCGATGGCAATCATGGTGGTAGCGGCGCTCAGCGCACCCGAGCCAACCCGCAGGATTACACCCGCGACAACCTGCTCACCAAGTTTGGCTGGGACATCAGTGCGCAACAACGCCTGCAACTCACCTATGAAACCATGGAAAATGACACTGACACTAAAGTCATGAGCAACTACGGCGCCTCTAGTTTTGGCACCACCACCCTCAGCCAGAACGCTAAAGATAAGGTTGACCGCGAGCGTTACTCGCTGGCCCATAGCTTAGAGTTTGACAGCCTGCTCGCTGATCGCATTCACAGCCAACTCACCTACCAAGACAGTAAAACCCGCCAGCGCACCTATGAAAGCCGCTTTGCTGCTGGCCAAGCACAGCAACGGCTGCGCGACTCTGATTACCAAGAAAAACTCTGGGCGCTGAACAGCATGCTGAGCAAAGCATTTGCTTTAGGTCACAGCCAACATCAGCTGACTTACGGCATTGATGTGAAGCGCACTAAGGCGTCTGATTTACGTGCTGGCAGCGACACGATCCTCAGCAGCGGCACGGTCAAGCATGTTAAGCCCACCAGTGATTTCCCCGATCCCACCAGCACTGAATACGCGCTGTTTGTTCAGGATCAGATTCAAATCGGCCGCTGGACGTTACTGCCTGGATTGCGTTACGACTACTACAAAATGCAGCCGCATGTGACTCGCAACTACCTCAACAGCAATGCGGTGGACCAT
>JAAYTE010000220.1 GCA_012518175.1 Gammaproteobacteria bacterium
TCCAGTGTCGATCCGCGCCACTTCAGCTCCGTCAATGCTGACACTGGCCTGGCTCACCCGCTGTAATAATGCCTTCACATTCGCCTCTCTCACTTTAGTCGATTAAGATACGGGCATGATTCATTACTTAGAGCAATACCATGTCGATACTGCTACGTTCATGCGCACTGTTTATGTTATCCGTGAGTCTGCTGGCCTGTCACTCGCAATCACCGATTGATGCCCTAGATGCTGCCGCACAGCGTTTAGAAGAAAACCTCAGTAACAAACGTAATTCTGCGGTTACCGAGCAATTACACGAAGACTTTAGCGCTCAGCAAGGGATGGATAAAAAAGCCGCGCAACAACAAATGATGTTGGTATTTATGCGTTTTAAAAACGTCAATATCTTAGTGGTAAACCGTTCTTGCCAGCTAGATAACAGCTATCATGATCGCGGTCACTGCAGTGCTCAAGTAGCTGTCAGCGGTGCTCAAGGCTTGATTCCTGATCGAGCTGACTACTACAACGTTAAAAGCCAGTGGCAGCTCGACGGCAAAGACTGGCAGCTATTTAAGCTAGAGTGGGAATAATCACGTCAATACTCAATGACGATTGTAAAACCCATTAAGTGTTAGTGTGCTTAAGTCCATACAACTTCCAAATTGATTAATGCCCGCTGCGCTGCTTGTGTTTATCAGCCTCTACAACAACAGCAACGCTGTTTTCATGCTGTAACTGCCCACCATCCGCTGCAGCGTGCTCGTGGCCGCTAATCAGTTCTGGTGTCGCTGCCACTTTAACTGAGAACACCGAGTTGCCAATATTGCCACCGTTAGCTTGGCGGTGCTGAAAAAGGCTGGGCTGCCATCCGGAACGGCAACCTAGGTTTCAATTCTTTAATTATCATTGCTGTGACCAAAACTGCTGATGCAACTATGCCGGTATAACTCAGTCTAATCAGGTATAGAGCGCAAACTGCAGGACAGCACAGAGGCTCTAGAGCTTAACCACAATCCAACAACTCAATCCAAAAGGCTAACAAAATGAATAAACTACGAAGTACCTTTGTTGCATTTATCATTGCCATGGTAGCCAGTGTCTCCATGAGTGCGATGAACCTAGCGCAAGCAGCCACTGCAGAAGACTTAGACCGAGATTCACTGCAAGCCTTGCAAACTCTGTATAAAACCGAACCTGTAGCCAAAACGTTGGCCAAAAATGCCAAGGGTATTTTGGTCTTCCCAAATATCGTCAAGGCAGGCTTAGTATTCGGTGGTAGCTATGGCGAGGGCGTCTTACTCAAAGGCACTCAGGTTATTGATTACTACAACTCGGTTGCCGGCTCTTGGGGCCTACAGATTGGTGCCCAATCCTATGGCTATGCAGTCTTTCTGATGACTGATGATGCGGTCAACTACGTGGAAAAAACCAAAGGCTGGGAGCTTGGTGTCGGTCCTACCGTTGTCGTGGTTGATTCAGGTGTCGCAAAGAACATTTCATCCTCCTCACTGAAGAGTGATGCCTATGCCTTTATCTTTAACCAGCAAGGTCTGATGGCTGGGGTGAGCATTGAAGGCACCAAAATCTCACATATCAAACGCTAAGTAAGCTGATTAGGTGTAGCGATGCGAACCGCACAATGCTGCTGGAACCTTTGCTATACCTAGTTTTACAGCGGCGCTCTGACTGAGCTGTGCGCCACTGCAACAACCTAAACTATAGGCTCAATTTTATCTTGCTGACGCGCATACTCCAGCAACGCCTCAGTGCTGGCGAAATTCGAAATGTCTTGTAGGGTGCTTATTGTTGGAAACGACAGCGCCAGCTTACCTTGCCCACCCTGCTGCAGCGCTTGTGCAGGACTGATCCAAATATGATCAATAGCTTCTTGCCCATCCGGTACGGCGATCTGCCGCTCTGGCGCAGCCGCGACAAAGAAGTGCGTATCATAACGTCGAGGATAGCCAACAGGGGTAATCCAGCGGCTAAAAAAGGCCAGTTTTTCTACCGCAGCACTGAGGCCGCGGGGACGAAAAACATCAGCAAAATTTAA
>JAAYTE010000221.1 GCA_012518175.1 Gammaproteobacteria bacterium
AGCAGCAAAGGCACGCTGCAGATCTGCTTAGGCATGAGCGCAGTGCACTACTACTTAGCAGGACAGGAAACCTTCGAGAGCACACTCAAATTGCAGCAGGTTGCGCTGGTTGAGTACCAAACGGATAACAGCCCACCCGACATTTGGGCCAACGCCATTGATGCTGAAATTGCCGCTGAAAAAGACCCTCTCTTGACCGACTTAATTGAATATGAAGCTCCGCCGCCCAGCAGCGAAAACCCAGCAGAAAGTACTGCAGAAACACAAGCAAGCTCTGCCAAACTGTATCCAATCTACACTTTGGATATTGTTAACCACAGCCCTGGTGGCTACTGCCTAGCCTGGCATGAACAAGCGCCGCCACAATTACAGGCTGGCGAAATCATAGCGTTGCGTGAAAGCAAGAATAAGCCATGGACTACCGCCGTGATTCGCTGGATTCGTCAGGTGGGCACCGCCAGTACGCAAATAGGCATTGAATTGATTGCCCCTAATGCGCAGCCTTGCGGCTTGCAATTGCTGCGTAACAATGAAAAACCCAGTCTGTTTTTACGTGCTTTACTGGTCCCGGAAATACCTGCATTGTCACGCCCAGCTAGTGTTATTGCCCCGCGCATACCTTTTCAGGAGGGCCATAAAGTCGCCATTAATCAACAAGGTAAAGTGCTGAAAGCAACGTTAACGAAACGCTCGCTACATACTGGCAGTATCTGTCAATTTGAGTACCGCTTACTCACCGCCAGCCAACCAGTAGAGACACCGCGCACAACTCCAACAGTAAAAGAGCTGACTAAACACGAAGACTTTGACTCACTTTGGAAGTCTCTGTAGATTCTCGGCAACTTATATAGACGCTTTAAATATGTGCTTTGCGCACCTTGATGGTAATTATGGCTACTGATAGAAAAACTATTCGCCTCCTCATTTTAGAAGACTCTGAAAATGAAGCTGAACGCTTGGTCAGCCTGTTCCGTGACGCCGGCCATGCAACCCGCGCGCACCGCATCAGCTCGGTGGACGACCTCAATGAAACGCTGAAAAGCACTTGGGATTTATGCATTGCTGCCCACCACAGCGACAATGTGGAGCCCATGACAGTGCTGAAAACGATTCAGCGGACAGCGCGCGATATTTCTTTTATTCAGCTCACCGAAAATCCGTGTTCTGAGGAGCTCACCGAAGCCCTCGAGCTCGGTGCCCAAGATGCAGTGCCACATGGCGAAGATCAGCGTTTAATTTTAGTAGCTAAGCGCGAGCTGGCCAATCTCGAAGAGCGGCGCACACGCCGTGCCATTGAAGTGGCTTTGCGCGAAACCGAAAAACGCTGTCAATTACTCTTAGACAGTTCAGTGGATGCCATCGCTTACGTACACGACGGCATGCATATTTACGCCAACGCCGCGTATCTGCAGCTATTTGGTTATACCGATCCAGACGAAATGGAAGGTATGCCAATGATTGATTTAATTGCCGCCCATGATCAAGGTGACTTTAAGAGCTTTTTAAAGGGTTACCGCAGTGAAGAGGGCCGCGCAGAGTTCAGCTGCACTGGCGAAACTGCCGCCGCAGAGCCCTTTAAGGCATGCATGAGCTTTTCACCAGCACAATACGACGGTGAGCCCTGCGTACAGGTGGTTATCCGTACTGCCAACGACAATGCTGAACTTGAAGAGAAACTGCGTGAAATCAGTAGCCAAGATCTGGTCACTGGCCTCTATAACCGCCAACACTTTTTAGAGCTGTTAGACACTGCGGCGGAGCGCGCAGTAAATGTCGGTCAGCCCGCCAGCTTGGCATATATTAAAATTGATCACTATGCCACCTTGCAGACTGATTTAGGTCTAGCTGGAATTGACTTGCTGCTAAGCCAACTGGCCAACATGTTGCGCCAGCAACTCAGAGCTGAATCACAAATTGCCCGTTTCTCCGATGATGCTTTCAGTGTGCTGATTGCCCAGACCACACCAGAACAGCACGAAGCGGAACTGCGCAGCCTATTGCAAAAAACCGAAGCTCAGCTCTTTGATATCAATGGCCGCACTGCACAAGTCACCTTCACTATTGGGGTCGCCGGCCTCAATGAGAAAACGGCCAAAGCCTCGCAGGTACTCAAGCGCGCCCATGACTGCGCCGATCAGTTAACCCAAGGCAATGACCTCAAAGTTTATAACCCGGCCGATGATCTTGCTGCTGCGGCCAACAGCGGTGATATCGTTGCCATGGTGCAACAAGCTTTAGCCAATAACAGCTTTAAACTGTTGTTCCAGCCCATTATTAATTTGCGCGGCGATCAGGATGAGCTATACGAAGTGCTCTTGCGCTTGGTCAATCCGCAAGGCGAAGAAATACCACCCTTAGACTTTTTAAATGCAGCTATCTCTGCTGGTTTAGCAGAAAAAATTGATCGCTGGGTTTTACTCAACTCGATAAAACTGCTTACTGAACACCGCAGTAAAGGCAATCACACGCGCCTGTTTATCCACTTATCCAGCGCTAGCCTACAAGATCCGAGCTTGTTGCCGTGGCTCAGCATTGCCCTCAAAGCCTCGCGTCTACCTGCCGATTCAATTATTGTGCAGATTCGTGAAACCGACGCTGTTGCCTACCTCAAGCAAGCCAAGCAGCTGACCGAAGGCTTACGCGCCCTACACTGCCAAATTGCCCTTGGTCAGTTTGGTTGCACCTTAAATCCGTTTAATACGTTAAGGCACTTAGAGATTGATTTTGTCAAAATCGACGGCTCATTCACCAAAGAGCTGAGCAATGTTGATGACCAAGAAATCCTCAAGGAAATGCTCGCCACACTGCATGCGCAACACAAGCAAAGTATCGTGCCCTTTGTTGAAAGCGCCAGCGTCTTATCAGTGCTCTGGCAGGCTGGAGTCAACTATATCCAAGGCCATTATTTGCAAGGCCCAAGCCAAGCAATGAATTATGATTTTTCCACCAATGATGACTAAAACAGTAGTGCTGTAGGGCTGCTCAACCAAGGGCTGCTC
>JAAYTE010000032.1 GCA_012518175.1 Gammaproteobacteria bacterium
CGGTGCGGTTCACAATGCACACTTCTTTAGGATTTTGCGCCAGCAGTGGCTCTAGAATCCCACGCACTGCACCGCCAGCACCCAAGACCAAAATACTTTTATTGGCTATCTGCACATGGTTATTGAGCAAGTCATTGACCAAGCCAGCACCGTCGGTGTTATCGCCGAAGAGGCTGCCGTCTTCAAGTTTTTTCAAGGTGTTGACTGCTTTGGCCCGCTGCGCCCGTTCGCTGAGTTGGTCTGCGAGTGCAAATGCTTGCTCTTTAAAAGGGACGGTAATGTTGGCGCCGCTGCCGTTGCGAAAAAATTCGCTCACAGCCTCAGTAAAACCATCTAAAGGAGCCAGCAGAGGTTCATAGCTGAGTTGCAAGCCGCTTTGCTCAGCAAATAAACGATGAATTAGCGGGGATTTACTGTGGGCAATGGGGTTGCCAAATACGCCATAATAGTTCATTTTGCTTGCGCCTCAGCGAGCCAGTCGCGGTCTTGTAAAAAATATTCAGTAAGGCGCGCTTCTCGGCTGCCAGGCTCTGGTTGCCAGTCGTACCCCCAGCGCACCTGCGGCGGCAGCGACATTAAAATAGACTCGGTACGGCCGCCGGACTGCAGGCCAAATAAAGTGCCACGGTCAAAGACTAAGTTGAACTCAACATAACGTCCGCGGCGATGGGCTTGGAATTCGCGCTCTGCTTCGGTAAAAGGCGTATGCCGGCGACGTTCGACAATGGGCATATAGGCTGCTAGATAAGCCTCGCCCACGGAGCGCATAAAGGCAAAGCAGGTCGCAAAGTCCCATTGATTCATATCGTCATAAAATAGGCCGCCAATGCCACGCGGCTCATCGCGGTGTTTGAGGTAAAAGTAGCGGTCACACCACTCTTTATACTCGGCATACACAGTGTCGCCAAAAGGCGCGCAAGCATCGTGGGCGACTTGATGCCAATGTACACAGTCTTCTTCGTGGGCGTAATACGGAGTTAAGTCAAACCCGCCGCCAAACCACCAGATCGGCTCTTCACCGGGCTTTTCTGCCACAAATAAGCGCACATTGGCGTGTGACGTTGGAATGTGTGGGTTTTCTGGGTGAATCACTAACGACAGACCCATGGCCTGGAAGGAGCGTCCAGCGAGCTCAGGACGATGGGCGCTAGCTGAAGGGGGTAAGGAGTCGCCGTATACATGGGAAAAGTTAACTCCACCTTTTTCAATCAGGGCCCCGTCAGCTAAGACACGAGTACGGCCACCGCCGCCGCCAGGACGCTCCCAGCTTTCTTCAAAGAAAGTACCACCGTCAGCCTGCTCAAAAGTTGCACAAATGCGGTCTTGCAGGTCCAATAAATAGGTTTTCACATCATCAATTGTGGCCGTCAAAATAAGCTCCAAAGAAGGGTGGGCAGCACCACTCAAAATACTGTACTTAAAGAAAAATTATTTAGTTAAACTAAGCATACCATCATCATAATAATCGGCTAACAGAATACGTGAAATCCACTAGCGGTTGTCATTAACGGGTGCTTCCCTTAGTATTCGCACGCCGCATAATCGGTTTCAGAGAAATAAAAAGCTTTATGGAAAATTCTTGTATAAGCCCATATTGGGCTTCATTACACATTATAAGCGTACTTGCTCGCGACCTGCTGTTGACGAAAACCAGCCTTGCCTGATTTGTAGTCTCCGTTAGTTGCTGGATGCTGGCCGCTCGGAGATTCACCATGAGTAACACCAATGACAATCTCGCCCTCGTTCTGAGTGAGGCGATTCAAAATAATCAGTTTGATGACGCCTTAGTGGCGATTAAAGGTTTACGCCCTGTTGACCTAGCTGATGTTTTAGAGCAATTAGCACCGAGTTTAGGTTGGCGTCTGTTAGAGCGCTTGCCGGATCGTGCCGAAGTATTCACCTATTTTGAACCCGAGCAACAAGTGCGTTTAGCCCGTGAGTTTCCGCGCGCGACCTTGGCGGCTTTGGTCAGTGAAATGCCTGCTGATGAGCGTACCGACTTATTTAAACGCTTTGATCAAAATCAGCGCGACGCCTTATTGCCAGCACTGGCACAAGCTGAGCGTGAGGATATTCGTAAGCTATCGGCTTATGTCGAAGGCACTGCTGGCGCATTAATGACTTCGGATTATGCGGTGCTGCGAAAAGACATGACCGTGGCTGAGGCCTTGGCGTCATTGCGCACTGAAGCGCCTGATGCAGAAACGATTTACCAAGCCTATGTCATTGATAAAAAACGTAAGCTATTGGGCGTGGTGTCGTTGCGTGATCTGATTTTAGCTGATCTTGGTAAAAGCATTAAAGAGCTCATGACCAGTGATGTGGTGAGTGGCTTGGTTACTGATGACCAAGAAGACATTGCCAAGAAAATCGCCCGTTATGATTTGTTGGCGTTACCCATTGCCGATGAGCGCGGTGTGTTAACCGGTATTGTTACCTATGATGACGCCATGGATGTGGTCAGCGAAGAAGTGACTGAAGATATCCATAAGTCTGCAGGTGTTAGCACCATTGCCGGCAACTTAAAAGATGCCACTATTGGTTTGCTGTACCGTAAACGGATTTTTTGGCTGATTTTGCTGGTATTTGGTAACTTGTTTTCCGGTGCCGGAATTGCGCACTTTGAAGACATCATTGCTGCCAATATTGTTTTAGTCTTTTTCTTACCGTTATTGGTGGACAGTGGCGGTAACGCAGGTTCACAGTCTGCCACCTTGATGGTCCGCGCTTTGGCCACAGGTGAGGTGGTAATGCGCGACTGGTTGTATTTAATTGGTCGTGAAGCCTTAGTGGCATTGGCGTTGGGTTGTACCATGGCGCTGGCGGTTTCCCTGCTGGGCTATATTCGCGGTGATTCAACCATTGCTTTAGTGCTGGCGTTAAGTATGGTCTCAATTGTGATGATCGGTTGCATGATCGGCATGAGCCTACCGTTTGTTTTAAGTAAGTTTAATTTTGACCCTGCCAGTGCCAGTGCGCCTTTGATTACTTCTGTGTGTGATGCCACTGGCGTGGTGATTTATCTATTTATTGCTTCGCAGCTGCTGGATGACTTGGCAGTGGTGCCCATCTAACTAGCGGTGCTGCTTGTCGGTTGTACCGAACTGCGTTGTGAAGCATCATCGATTAACTCAGTATGTTGCATAGAGGCTGCTGTAATTTTCAGCCGTCCAATGCACAGCCAAGTCTTACTGGGCTTGAGTCATTAGAACTAGGGAGGCCTGCATGGCTTGGGAAAGCTTTGTGTGGCGCGTCATTGTCGCTATGTTGCTGGGTGCAGCGATTGGTATAGAGCGTCAGTACCGTCATGGTATGGCTGGTTTGCGCACCAATGCGCTGGTGGCTACAGGTGCGGCGCTATTTGTTTTGGTGTCAAACTATACGGGCGATATTGGTAGTGCTGGGCGCATGGCTGGGCAGGTGGTCTCAGGCATCGGTTTTTTAGGTGCTGGAGTGATTATGCGTGAGGGCCTGAATGTTCGTGGGCTCAATACCGCCGCAACCTTGTGGTGCTCCGCTGCTGTGGGTGTATTAAGTGGACTGGGTTTGCTCTGGGAAGCTTCTTTAGGTGCTGTGGTTATTCTATCGGCTAACACGCTCCTGCGTGCCGTGGCGAAACGCATTGATCGTTTAGGTGTTATGGGTGGTGTGGCTGAACAGCGTTATGCTATTCATATTACCTGCCAGCTTGCCGAAGAAGTGCAGGTGCGGGCTTTTTTAGTGCATAGCCTCAGTGATATGAAATTCACTTTGCGCTCGTTGCTCAGTGAGGATCTGGACAAGGAAGGTTTTGTTCAAGTCACCGCTAACCTCTTAGTGCCGGTGGATAAAAAATTTCGCCTGGAAAAAATAGTCAGTCGTGCCAGTCTGGAAAAGGGTGTGAGTGCGGTCAGCTGGGAGCTGGTTAATGATGAAGAAGAGGAGCACGCCTAGCCTGAGTTGGTTCTGCTAATAGAAAAGCCCCAACTCGATGAAGAGTTTGGGGCTTTTTTGTTTGCCAGACTTAAGGCGGGGCCTGTGCTAACAGCTCATGGAATACGCTTAAAACATCTCATCCAATAACGCTTTGTTACGCACTGCACCTTTGTCAGCACTGGTGGCTAATAAGCCATAGGCTTTTAGCGCAGTAGTCACTTTACGTGGGCGCACTTCAACCGGCTTCCAACCTTTGGCATCTTGTGCCACACGGCGTTCGGCCAACTCAGCATCGCTGACTTGCAAATTAATAGTGCGATTGGGGATATCAATTAAAATTGTATCGCCTTCTTGCACTAAACCAATGGCACCGCCAGATGCAGCTTCGGGCGAGGCGTGACCAATGGAAAGGCCAGAAGTACCGCCGGAGAAGCGGCCATCGGTCAGCAGGGCGCATTGTTCGCCCAAACCTTTGGACTTTAAGTAGCTGGTTGGGTAGAGCATTTCTTGCATACCCGGACCACCTTTAGGCCCTTCGTAGCGAATAATAACGATGTCACCGGCTTTGATTTCATCGTTAAGAATGCCGCGTACTGCTGAGTCTTGGCTTTCAAAGATTTTTGCGGTGCCATTAAACACGTGAATTGACTCATCGACCCCAGCGGTTTTTACCACGCAGCCATCTTCAGCAATATTGCCGTAGAGTACCGCCAAGCCACCTTCGTGGGAGTAGGCGTGCTCAACGCTACGGATGCAACCGGTGGCACGGTCTAAATCCAGGCTTGGCCAGCGCGTTGCTTGACTAAATGCCGTTTGGGTGGGAATACCGCCAGGCCCTGCTTTAAAGAAAGTGTGCACAGCTTCATCGTCAGTTTGGGTGATATCCCACTTGGCAATTGCCTCGGCCATGGTTTTGCTGTGGATGGTGGGCAGGTCAGTGTGCAAGAATCCACCGCGAGCCAATGAGCCTAAAATACTGAAGATACCACCAGCGCGGTGCACATCTTCCATATGATAGTCCTTGATGTTCGGCGCGACTTTGCACAACTCTGGTACTTTGCGCGATAAACGGTCGATATCCAGCAGGTTAAAGTCCATTTCCGCTTCTTGCGCTGCGGCTAGCAAGTGCAAAATAGTGTTGGTTGAGCCACCCATGGCAATGTCCAAAGTCATGGCATTTTCAAAGGCTTTAAAGTTGGCGATATTGCGCGGTAAAGCGGACTCGTCATCTTCTTTGTAATAGCGGTGGCACAGTTCAACAATGGTGCGCCCAGCTTGTAAGAACAGCTCTTTACGGTCCGCGTGAGTGGCTAACACAGTACCGTTACCCGGCAGACCTAAGCCTAAAGCTTCTACTAAACAGTTCATCGAGTTGGCGGTGAACATGCCTGAGCAGGAGCCGCACGTTGGGCAAGCACTGCGCTCGTATTCAGCAACTTTTTCATCTGATGCTTCATCGTCAGCTGCAATCACCATGGCGTCCACCAAGTCTAAGCCGTGATTGGCCAGTTTGGTTTTACCCGCTTCCATGGGCCCACCAGAAACAAATACCACCGGAATATTGAGGCGCAAAGCCGCCATCAGCATGCCGGGGGTGATTTTGTCGCAGTTGGAAATACAAACTAAGGCGTCGGCGCAGTGGGCGTTGGCCATATACTCCACTGAGTCGGCAATGATTTCACGGCTGGGCAGCGAATACAGCATGCCGTCGTGTCCCATGGCGATCCCATCGTCGACAGCAATGGTGTTGAATTCTTTGGCAACGCCGCCAGCGCGCTCAATTTCGCGAGCAACCAGTTGCCCCATATCCTTGAGGTGCACGTGACCGGGCACAAACTGGGTAAAGGAGTTAGCAACAGCAATAATAGGCTTATGAAAATCTTCGTCGGTCATACCGGTAGCGCGCCATAGAGCGCGAGCACCCGCCATATTGCGGCCGAAGGTGGAGGTTTTCGAACGATAATCAGGCATGAGGAACTTCCTGCAAAAATAAATAAAGGGCGATAAGCGCATCTGCAACTGTTGCTGCGGGGTGACCGTGCGGTCGGCAAAGCGTGCTTGACTCGCCTTGGGTAGTGACGAGAATTGATCTGATTCTACGCTGCCCTGTGCCGGTGGGCAAAGGGCAGCGTGGTTTTGCTTGACCTTGGTTAGGCCGGTTGCTTTAACTGTTGGGTAAAATGCGGCACACAGTGTATTTCAAGTAGCGTGTTTCAGGGATGGCTGGGTGCATTGGGTGGTCGGCACTTTGACCGCTTTGTTCCAAGATCTGAATATTACGATCGAGGTGGCGAGCAGCGGCGAGTAGCGTACTGTGCATGCTTTCTTCGCTAAAAAATGGCGAGCGTGATGAGCAAATAAAGATGCCATCGCGGCTCAGTAGACGGATGCAGTGCTCGTAGAGCTTGCGGTAGCCTGCTTCACCGCTTTTTAAGTCTTTTTTGCGTTTAATAAACGCCGGTGGGTCAGCAATAATCACGTCAAAGCGTTCTTCATCGGCTTTCAGTGATTGCAAGGTTTCCAGCACATCGCCTTCGGCACAGAGTAAGGTGCCGCCGATCTCATTGAGTTGTGCATTATTTTCTAGGGCATCTAAGGCTTGGGGCGAGGCATCGGCGCAGAGCACTTCGCTGGCGCCAGCCAATGCCGCAGGAATCGCCCAGCTGCCCACATCGCTATACACCGACAATACACGTTTATCGGTGCAATAGGCTGCTGCCTGTAAACGGTTAAAACGTTGGTCATAATTCCAGCCGAGCACTTTTTTCTGCAGCATCGGCGCGGTATATACAAGGTCGTTTTCTAGCAATTGCAGCCATTCAGGAACATTACCGTAAGCGACTGTTAAATAGCGCTCTAAACCTTCTAGGTCGCGGGTTGGTGCATCATTGCGCCAGAGTACACCGGTAGGCTTGCAGACTTGTAGCAGAGCTTCAAGAAGGATGTCTTTATGTGGCTCCATGCAAGCTGCGGTAATTTGCACTACCAAGGTATCGCCAAAACGATCGACTTCCAGTCCTGGTAATAAATCGCCTTCCCCGTGAACTAAACGGTAGAAAGGGGCGTCGAACAGGCGCTCACGTAAGGACAGGGCAATGTTGAGACGGTGCACCAGTAGGGATTTATCAAAACGGTGTTCGATATCGCGGGAGACCAAGCGGGCACACACCAGCGTTTGCGGGCTCAGTAGCGCCACGCCCAAAGGTTTACCGGCAGCGTTTTCCACTATGGCTTGATCGCCCACTTTAAAAGCGCTTAAAGGTGACAGTTTGGTATCGATTTCATTGCTATACAGCCACAGGTGACCACTGCGTAAACGACGGTCGGCATTGGCTTTTAAGCGTAAAGAAGGCAGGGACATGGAGTTCTCCAAAAAAACTATGTGCTGAGTATAACGATTGTCTTGATTGCAAGTTTGTTTTTCACAGTAGCATGCCATGCTTGGCTGCGCTGACGCGGCAGGCATTGATAGATGGCTGTTTTTATTTGCTTTAAATGACCATTACCCAAGGTTTTTTCTATGTTGAAAATGTTTAAAAAACGCCCAGCACGCTGGCTATCAATAGCGGCATGTCTAGGCTTGCTGATTGCTGCGTTAGATTATTTGCACTGGGATGATCGTTTGTTATTTCTATGGCAAGAGCGCAGCACTAGTGCCGAACAACGAGCGCAAAGTATTTGGTTGCCAAACTATCGGGCAGTGATTCAAGCTAAGCCGTTGGCTGGGCTCGCGCAAGCAGAAACTTCAGGCCTAAGCTGGAGTCCTTTGAGTAATACTTTATTTACTGTGACTGGCAGGGTGCCGAAGTTGGTGGAGTTGTCCTTGGATGGCGAAGTGCTACGCGAGGTTGAATTACGTGGATTTTCAGATCCTGAAGGCGTTGAAGTGCTCAGTGATGGACGAATCGCCATTATTGATGAGCGTCGAGCGCAATTAACTGCATTTTATTTGCCATTGGATGCGCAGTTTATTGATGGCGACAGCTTAGCTTCGATTGATTTAGGTCGTTCTCGGGCTAATAATAAAGGCTTTGAAGGGGTGGCTTGGGATCCACGTAACCAACGGATGCTGTTAGCTAAAGAGCGCAGTCCTTTTGGTTTGTTCAGTTTACCGTTCCCTCCTGCAGTAGATAATGTTGAGGCATCTGTACCTAAGTTGTTAGAACTGCCGTCGGGACAGATTTTTATGCGTGATTTCTCTTCCTTGGCTGTGGATCAGCGCACTGGCCATGTGCTGGTGTTATCGGATGAATCGCGCATGCTCTTAGAACTAGACGAGCAAGGAAATCCTGTTAGTTTTATTAGCCTAGCGATGGGCTTTAATGGGTTAACTAGCAGTATCAAGCAAGCTGAGGGTGTGGCGATGGATGCGCATGGCACCATTTATATTGTCAGTGAGCCTAACTTATTTTACGTGTTTAAAAAGCAAGACAGCTAAGGTCTGCAAAATAACCACGGCTTGCTTGCCGCAAACCGTGGTAAAAATTAGGGCTTGCGCACTAAGGTTTCAACACCGTTTTTACTGCCTATGAGCAAGACATCAGCCGGGCGCTGGGCGAATAAACCACTGCACACGACACCGGTGATGGCGTTAATTTGCTCTTCTAGACCGCGCGGATCGGTGATTTGCATATTGTGTAGGTCTAAAATCACATTACCATTGTCGGTCACGACACCAGTGCGATACACCGGGTCGCCACCGAGCTTGAGCAGTTCGCGGGCGACATAGCTGCGCGCCATGGGAATTACTTCAACGGGCAAAGGAAACTCGCCGAGTACCGCAACTTTTTTGCTGTCGTCGGCAATACAAATAAAGGTCTTGGCCACTGCGGCAACAATTTTTTCGCGAGTTAAGGCTGCACCACCACCTTTAATCAACTCTAAGTGCTTATTGCACTCGTCAGCGCCGTCCACATAAAACTCCAACTCTTGCACTGAATTGAGGTCATGCACACTAATACCGTGTTGCTTTAACCGTTCAGCGGTGGCTTCAGAGCTGGCTACGGCACCGGCAAAGTCGTATTTGTGCTCTGCCAGTAAATCAATAAAAAAGTTTGCCGTGGAGCCGGTACCGACCCCAATGATGCTGCGCGGCTCAAGGTGGGGGAGGATGTAGTCAATAGCGGCTTTAGCAACGGCCTGCTTGAGTTGGTCTTGGTTCACGGGATGCTCCAGTACGAGGGAAGATACACTGATTATAGCCACTTACACTGCATGCATGTGGTTGAGTTGTAAACGGTGGAGTAGACTGTTTGGCTTTGTCGCACAGTTTAAGTGAACCCGCCATGCTCGAACATTATGTGAAGAAAACTTTAAATGCCCGCGTCTATGATGTGGCGCAAGAAACACCACTCCAAGCCGCGCAGCAATTATCAGAGCGCTTAGGCAATACAATTTTGCTCAAGCGGGAAGACTTGCAACCGGTCTTCTCCTTTAAAATTCGTGGTGCTTACAACAAAATTGTCCAACTCAGTGCCGCCGAGCGGGCCTGTGGTGTGGTGACTGCTTCTGCAGGTAATCATGCGCAAGGTGTGGCGTTGGCAGCGAAGTTTCTTGGTATTAAAGCCACTATTGTGATGCCCAAAACCACTCCGGAAATTAAAGTTAAAGCGGTGCGCGCGCGCGGTGCGCGGGTGGTCTTGCACGGTGATGCTTTTCCTGAATCTTTGGCTTATTCATTGAAACTGGTTGAAGAAAAAGGCTTGGTGTATATCCACCCATACGATGA
>JAAYTE010000222.1 GCA_012518175.1 Gammaproteobacteria bacterium
CATATTAACCGAGCGAGCACAGAGCTTATTAGGAAAATTGAACATTAGTCGCTTGCAGCCAGGAACGCGCATTCATATGCAGTTTTTACCTCAGTACAAACGCAATCAATTATAACTGGAGAGTAAACTTGAGTTGTTTAGAGAGTCAAAAAACACGGATTATGCTAGTGGATGACCATCCAATGCTACGTCGTGGTTTGAGTGATCTGCTATCCATGGAGGATGATCTATTGCCTGTTGCTCAAGCAAGCTCAGGCGAAGAAGCGTTAATGTTAGTCGAGCGCCACGAGCTGGACCTGGTTCTGCTGGATCTCAATATGCCGGGTATGGATGGTATTGAAACCATTCGCGCCTTACGTGCTGCTGGGGTAGATACCCGCATTGTGATTTTCAGTGTTTCCGATGATCATGCTGATGTTCTTGAGGCATTGCGTGAAGGGGCTGATGGTTACTTGCTCAAGGATATGGAGCCGGAGGAGTTAATAGAGCAAATTCGCTTAGCTGCCCAGGGAAAAATGGCGTTAAGCTCCGAGCTGACTCAAGTTTTAGCCGAAGCTATTCGCGGCCGGCCTAAGGCAAGCGCAGCACATCCATCGATGCTAACTAAACGCGAAAAAGATGTACTTAAACTGATTGCTAAAGGTCAGAGCAATAAGATGATTGCGCGCAGTCTAGATATTGCTGAAGGCACAGTGAAAGTTCATGTCAAACGCTTGCTGAGTAAGCTAGGTATGCGCTCCCGGACTGAAGCTGCGGTTTGGGTGGTGGAAAACGAGCTTATTTAAGCTGTGTTGGACGTACTTGCCGGCAAGCCTGACTTTTTAAAGACCCAGTCTCTTTGAGTGCACATATATGAACCTGTTGGCGCTCATTGATAGGGATAGATATAAAAGGGTGCCCCCTACAGTTTTTATGGCTTGTTGAGCGTTTTCGAGTATCGTTATGTTTTTAATTATACAACGGTTTGGCGGGGCTCGTATGCAGCAAGGGAAATATACAAGCAGATGGCTATTCGATGCCAGAGCGTACCTGGTTTGCTGGCGCAAACTATAGTTTTTAATTTTACTTAATTTAAGAGGCAGCCCCATGCAAATACCCGCAGCAGCGATTGTTCACTCCGGTGATGGAGAAGGTGATGACTTATTGGCCGAACTCTTGGCTGGATGTCAACAACAAGGCTGGCGTGTGCGCGGGTTAACGACTCAACAGGGTAAAGATCCACATGGGGTGTTGCCGATGACTTTACGCGATCTAGATACAGGTGAAACTTTTGTGATTTCCCAGTATTTAGGTCGCAACTCTCGAGGCTGTAATTTAGATATGGGCGGTTTAGCCGAAGCCGGTAAGGTGTTGCGCCAAGCTTTGCATGAGGCGCCTGACTTGGTTTTTGTTAATCGCTTTGGCTACAGTGAAGCGCAAGGGCGTGGTTTAAACCAAGAATTTGCCCAGTTGATCAGTTCAGGCATTCCGGTATTAACCCTTGTCAGCGAGAAGTACCTTGACAGCTGGCAGTCGTTTTCTGCAGGAATGGCGCAGATCTTACCGCTAGAGCGCAAGGCTATTGAATATTGGCTGGCAACTATTGAGCCAAAAACATTGAAACGAGTAGTGCCTAAATGATTAAAACAATTGATTTTTCCCAGTTGTACCGTGATCACTTAGCCCGCAGTGGCCGGCGATTTAAAACCCCTGAAGACTGGGATGTTAAAGCTGCCAAGATGCGCACTTCAGTCCTGGACAGTGCCTACCGCACGGCGTTTGTCAGTCGAGTCGAGTGCAGCGCAGACGACACCGTGCTGGATGTGGGCTGTGGCCCGGGCACCATCGCTTTAGCTTTAGCGCCACAGGCCAAATGCGTGTACGGCTTGGATTACAGCCAAGGCATGCTCGATGCGATGCTGGACAATGCCGCTGAATTACAACTGAGCAATGTGCAGCCGGTGTTAGCTTCCTGGGATGACGATTGGAGCACCGTGCCAGTGTGCGATATTGCCATAGTGTCCCGCGCCAGTATCGTCGCTGATATGGACGATGCCCTGACCAAACTCAATAAGCATGCGCGCAAAAAAGTCTATATGACGCAACTAGTCGGAGGGCTGTTTGCCAGCCGTGAAATAGCCGCGCTACTGCAGCGTGAGGACCGCAGTTTCCCAGACCATATTTACATTATAAATATGCTGTACCAGCGCAATATTTACCCAACCTTGGATTACATAGAGTCGCCCAGTCGCTTAGCCGGCAGCAGCAATGTGGCGGAATTTATCGCTAAAGTCAGCGAGAGTTTTGGCCCGTTAAGTGCTGATGAAGAAGCTCAAGTCACTGCTTGGTATCAGCGCGATCCTGATTACGCCCAGCAAGGCGGTGAGCCCTCGCGTTGGGCGTTTCTAAGTTGGACACCGCCTGCGCATTGACCGTAACTTGATTCTGAGGCGAGTCTGCAGTGGATTACAGGCCGCTGGTATTTTATAGCTGCGAGCAATAGGTTTATGCTGTGCGTTAATTATTCGAGGCCGTGGTTAGTGTTAGGCTCAACAACTTGCCTGCTGATGTAGCGGCTAGCCGGTTAATAGGAAAAAGTAACTATGGTTGAAAACACTGAGTTTGGCCTGCAAGGACAGATTTGGATTACCGCAGGTGATGAAAGCATGGGCGGTCATGGCCGTATTCATTTACTCTCGAAAATTGCTGAGCTGGGCTCGATTTCGCAAGCGGCTAAATCCATGAAGATGAGCTACAAAGCCGCTTGGGATGCAGTAAATCATATGAATAATCTGGCCGGAGAGCCTTTACTGCACCGCACTACCGGCGGTAAAGGTGGCGGCTCCACCACTTTAACCGAGCGTGGCCAGCAACTGATCAGTAATTTCCAGCGTATCGAAGCGGTACATCAGCGTTTTTTACAAGAACTGAGCCAAGACTCGGGCAATATTATTGATGATTTATTTATTTTAAAGAGACTGTCTATGAAAACCAGTGCACGTAATCAGTTTTTTGGCACCGTAAAATCAATCCAGCTCGGCGCCACCAATGATGCGGTTGAGATTGCCATAGCCGGTGGGCAGACTGTGGTCGCCACTGTAACCAGTGAAAGTACTAAAGAGCTTGGTTTAGCGGTTGGCAGTGAAGTCTTTGCCCTGATTAAAGCCTCATCCATTATTCTGGTCAGTGAAGCTGAAGATGTACGTTTCTCTGCCCGTAATCAGTTTGCTGGTACGGTCGCTCGCGTGCAACCAGGTGCAGTGAACACTGAGGTCGTGGTTACAGTGGGTGAAAGTACTTTGGCAGTGATCGTTACCAATGACAGCGCTGAGCGTCTAGAACTTAAAGAGGGCAGTGCAGTGACGGCGATCTTTAAGGCGTCGAGCGTGATTGTGGGTTGTCCACTTTAATCTGGCAGTAGGCAGTCAATTACCACTTACTGCACTCGCGGAAAATCCTGCTGTAAGTAGTTCAATTCAGGGCGATGCAACCAAGCAATTGTTTCAACTAACGCATTGCCCTTGGCTAGCAGGTGTATTTCTATGCAGCGCTTATCTTGACTGGATTCGCGCCGCTCCACTAGCCCCAACTCAGAGCAACGATCAATCAACATCACTGTGGCATGGTGTCTGGACTGCAACCTTGCCGATAACTCACTTATTGTCGCCCATTCTCGCCCAGCAAAGCCTTTTAAGTGCAATAAAACCAGGTATTGCAATGCTGTGATGCCTTGGCTTTTGCAAATTTCTTCACTTTGCCGTTGAAAACTGCGCAAGCGGAAACGGAAGTCTGAAAGGTCTTGAAAGTCTTGTTTGCTGAGTTGGCTCATTATTTTGCCCTTGTATGTTGAAACTCTGCTTGTCAGCACCGGATGATTGGACTATAACATATACATCATGGCGTGATACTTGTGGAGGTCAACATGAATATGTCACTGATTTTCGGCCTGCCTTTTTCAATAAGAAGTTGGTCCGAATTGCAGCAAAAAAACCTATCAATTCCTTTGCTTGCTTGGCTATTGGTGGTGCCTTTATCTTTTATACCTCCAGTGCTTATGTACTATGCAGGGACACACTATGGCGATAATTTTTTGCCAGGATTTGCCGATAAAGACTGGCGATTTATCACCACCACGCTCTTTTTAGCGGAACTGCTTACTTTCTTCGTTATGGGGTGGTTAATCCATTCTGTACTTGAAGGGCATAAAGTGAGTGTTAGCTACCATGATGCGTACCTTGTTGCAGCCATTGCGCCTTTGCCATTATGGTTGTCTGCGTTAGCTTTATTGGTACCGGTGTTGTTGTTTAACGTGTTGGTGGTCGCTATTGCGCTGGCTTTATCGATTGCCTTGGTTTACCGAGGTTGTAAAGCCGTGAGTGGCGCAGCAGGGAATGAAATGGCAAGCATGTCTGCGACTTACACTATTATTGCCGCTGCTTTTTTAGCCTGGGTTCTATTGCTGGTTATTATCTGGGCGTACTGATACTTAAAACAGGCATAAAAGGCGCTAACCTTCTGGGCAAAGCGCCTTTTTTATCCTGATAATCAGGGGCGCAAGCACAAGCCATTCAGTAATAAGCTGCTAATAACAGTGCCACTTACGAGTTAAGCGTCGACACGCTACTAGCCCAG
>JAAYTE010000223.1 GCA_012518175.1 Gammaproteobacteria bacterium
CCAGCGGGCAAAATAGCGCTGCGTTCAGGTTTTACACCAGCGATATCAATTTTACTGATATCGCCAACGGCAAATACTGCATGCTTTAACCACGTCAGGCCTGCGCTGGTAATGGCACCATTGGTGATACCGCCAGCTGCCAATGCCTGACCTATGGAGCGAATGGTGCCAGAAGCACCCACAGTGTCTTGCCAGCCTAGGCGACGTAAACTTTGCTCTAACTCCATCAGCTCAAGACGTGCAGCTGTGTAAGCTTGCGCATAGCGTGCTGGAGTGACTTTGCCATCGTTAAAAAAGCGCAGGCTAAAACTTACACAGCCCATTTGTAAGCTGCCACGCAGTTGTGACTCAAATTGCTGGCCAATAATAAACTCAGTACTGCCGCCACCAATATCAACCACTAAGCGCTTGCCTGGTGTGTCAGCTAAGGTGTGGGATACGCCCAGATAAATTAGGCGGGCTTCTTCGCGGCCGGAAATAACATCAATATCATGGCCTAAAATTTCTTCCGCTCGCTGAATAAAAGCCTGACGGTTGTGCGCTACCCGTAGCGAACTGGTACCAACAATGCGTACTGCCCCCTGTGGTAACTCATGAATCAGTTGGGCAAAACGGCGTAAACAGTCAAGGCCACGTTCCATGGCATCATCTTGCAGTTCAAGTTGTGCGTTAATCCCCGCAGCTAACTGAACCTTCTCACCAATGCGCTCAAGAATGCGAATTTCGCGCTGGTCTGTTTTAGCCAACACCATATGAAAGCTGTTGGATCCCAGGTCAATGGCTGCAATCAGCGGAAAATGTTTGGGAGCAGAGTTGGGCATGCCGCAAATCCAATAAAGTAATACTACTATCCTGCCATGCTGTGACTGATTCGCCAATTTAAATCAAGGGCATGTCGTTGAAAGTGGGCTTTGCTGTGCGAAAAGTAGAGCAGGTTGTGTCGGGTTACTTTCGTTAATGGCCCAGTCAGGCTATCATTAGGACTTTAATTTGCATCCGCGTTTACGGAGAGGTTTCATGAGCGATCACATTACCAATATTAGCGACTCGAGCTTTGATCAAGATGTATTGCAAGCTGACAGCCCAGTGCTGGTTGACTACTGGGCAGAGTGGTGTGGCCCATGCAAAATGATTGCTCCAGTGTTGGAAGAAGTAGCAGCAGAGTTTGTTGGGAAAGTAAAAATCTGTAAGTTGAACATTGATGAAAACCAAGCAACACCACCTAAATACGGTGTGCGTGGTATTCCAACCTTGATGCTGTTTAAAAATGGCAACGTTGAAGCAACCAAAGTTGGCGCATTATCCAAAAGCCAATTAGTCGCATTCCTCGAAAGCCATATCTAAATATAGCGGCAATCGCTCAAATACGTTGACGTCTAGTGTGCTTTTTGTTTAGTGCGCACACTAGACGCACGCCCTCGCAAGTGGTAGATTCCACCAACGTAATGCTCACGGCACTACGAATCTGCATGCCGTCGCCGATATCTTTGCGGCTCTGAACAAACAATCGAATGTTCTCCTCGCGGTACGCTTCCCAAGCATAAGTGCTTGCTCATTCCTTTAAATTATATCATCGTCATTCCCCTATGAATCTGACCGAACTAAAACAAAAACCCGTTGCTGAATTGCTAGAAATGGCTGAACAAATGGGCCTGGACAACATGGCTCGTTCACGCAAACAAGATATTATTTTCTCCCTACTGAAGCGTCATGCACGCAGCGGTGAAGAAATTTCTGGCGATGGCGTCCTCGAAATTCTACAAGATGGTTTTGGCTTTCTGCGCTCAGCAGATTCGTCTTACCTCGCAGGGCCGGATGATATTTACGTATCGCCGAGCCAGATTCGCCGTTTTAACTTAAGAACGGGCGATACCATTATTGGTAAAATTCGTCCGCCAAAAGAAGGCGAGCGTTATTTTGCGTTGCTAAAAGTGGACTCGATCAACTTTGATCGTCCAGAAAACGCCCGCAATAAAATCCTTTTTGAAAACCTGACCCCACTCTTCCCCAATAAGCGCTTACTAATGGAAATTGGTAACGGCTCTACTGAGGATTTAACCGGTCGCGTGATTGATTTAGCAGCACCCATTGGTAAAGGCCAACGGGGCTTGATTGTGGCACCGCCGAAAGCCGGTAAAACCATCATGCTGCAAAATATTGCTTCAAACATTACCCGTAACAACCCAGAGTGCCATCTAATCGTTTTGCTGATTGATGAGCGTCCTGAAGAGGTAACGGAAATGCAGCGCACTGTGCGCGGTGAAGTGGTTGCTTCGACCTTTGATGAGCCGCCAACCCGACACGTACAAGTGGCTGAAATGGTGATCGAGAAAGCCAAACGTTTGGTTGAACACAAAAAAGATGTGGTTATTTTGCTCGACTCCATTACTCGCTTGGCCCGTGCTTACAACACCGTTATACCAAGCTCCGGCAAAGTACTCACCGGTGGTGTTGATGCCCATGCGTTAGAGAAACCAAAACGTTTCTTTGGTGCGGCGCGTAACATTGAAGAAGGTGGCTCACTGACCATTATCGCAACCGCTCTGGTTGAGACAGGTTCGAAAATGGATGAAGTGATTTACGAAGAGTTTAAAGGTACCGGTAATATGGAGCTGCAACTTGAGCGCCGTATTGCAGAAAAGCGCGTGTTCCCAGCTATCAATATCAACCGCTCGGGCACCCGTCGTGAAGAACTATTAACCAGTGATGACGAACTACAGCGCATGTGGATTTTGCGTAAGCTGTTGCACCCCATGGATGAAACAGCGGCCATCGAGTTTTTACTGGATAAGCTCAAAGACACAAAAACCAATGAAGAGTTTTTCATGTCGATGAAGCGCAGTAAATAACTCTCGTTTAGAATCATAAAGCTATGAGCTGGTGTGTTTTAGCACTACTTGCATCAGTTCAAGGCTTGATCTGCTACGGATAACAGCATGCAGTATTCTGATCTTCGAGACTTCATCCGTGGCCTTGAGCAACGTGGTGAACTCAAGCGTATTCAAGTTCCTATCTCCCCTGTTTTAGAAATGACAGAAATTTGCGACCGCACCTTGCGTAAAGCCGGTCCAGCTCTGCTATTTGAAAACCCAGTGGGCTTCTCTATGCCAGTGTTGGGTAACCTGTTTGGTACGCCGGAGCGCGTGGCTTTAGGTATGGGAGCGGAAAGCACCACAGAGCTGCGTGAAATTGGTAAGTTATTGGCCGCTCTGAAAGAGCCTGAGCCACCCAAGGGTTTTAAAGACGCTTGGAACAAGCTGCCAATGTTTAAAAAAGTCTTGGCCATGGCGCCAAAAGTACGCAAAGACGCTGCTTGCCAAGAAGTAATCATTGAAGGCGAGGATGTCGATTTGACTGCCTTGCCGATCCAAACCTGCTGGCCAGGTGATGCCGCGCCCTTGATTACTTGGGGCTTAACCATCACTAAAGGCCCGAATAAAGAACGGCAAAATCTAGGTATCTATCGCCAGCAAGTGCTGGGGCGCAATAAAGTTATTATGCGCTGGCTCAGTCATCGCGGTGGTGCTTTAGACTTCCGTGACTGGTGCCAAAAGTACCCTGACCGTCCCTACCCTGTAGCTGTTGCTTTAGGTGCTGACCCAGCAACAATTTTGGGGGCAGTCACGCCAGTACCCGACACCTTGTCGGAGTATGCTTTTGCGGGGTTGTTGCGCGGTTCGCGTACTGAATTAGTGAAAGCCATTGGTAGCGATTTGCAGGTACCAGCGAGTGCGGAAATCATTTTAGAAGGCCATATTTACCCTGGTGAAATGGCTGATGAAGGTCCTTACGGCGACCACACTGGCTATTACAATGAGATTGATAGCTTCCCAGTGTTTACCGTAGAGCGTATTACCCAGCGTAAAGATGCTATTTATCACAGCACCTATACGGGACGACCACCGGATGAGCCGGCCATTTTAGGTGTGGCACTCAATGAAGTGTTTGTACCTATTTTGCAAAAGCAGTTTCCGGAAATAGTCGATTTTTACCTGCCACCCGAGGGTTGCTCCTATCGCATGGCAGTAGTGACAATTAAGAAACAGTACCCTGGTCATGCGAAGCGCGTAATGCTGGGCGTATGGAGTTTCTTACGTCAATTTATGTACACCAAGTTTGTCATTGTGACCGATGACGATATCAATGCACGGGATTGGAATGATGTGATTTGGGCTATTACCACGCGTATGGATCCAAGCCGTGACACAGTATTAATTGATAACACACCGATTGATTATTTAGATTTTGCCTCACCAGTGTCTGGTTTAGGCAGCAAAATGGGCTTGGATGCCACCAATAAGTGGCCCGGCGAAACGTCCCGTGAATGGGGCCGTGTTATTGAGCAGGACCCTGCGGTCAAACAGCGTATTGATGGCTTGTGGTCAGAACTTGGTATTGATTAAAGTACCGAGCATTGATTATGCCGTGAACACAGAGGAAACAGGTTACACATGAAAATCATGTTACAACCGTCGGGGCATGCTATAGATTTGCTGCCTGGCGAAAGGATTATCGATGCAGTACGCCGTTTAGGTTTTGATGCCCCGCAAAGTTGCCACAATGGTAATTGCCATATTTGTGCGGCCAACTTAATCAGCGGTAAAGTCCGACAAGGGGATGATATTTTAGAGTCCGGTGAGCTGTTTACCTGCCTAGCGGAGCCTTTATCGGACTGTGAATTGCACTGGGATGATGTTTTAGCGCCCAACGAGCTACCTTTACGTAAAGCCGCCTGTCAGGTGGTGAGTGTCACGCCACTGGGTGCCGATGTGTTTTCTGTGCACCTGCGCTTACCTGCAGGCAAACAAGTGAGTTACCACTCCGGTCAGTACTTGTTACTTGAACGTAGCGGTGGAGAGTTCAGCGCTTTCTCTATTGCTTCTGCGCCCCACCAGGGTCGAGAGTTGGAATTGCATATTCTCGCGCGTGACAATGCAGCAGTTGAGCTACTGAAACAGCTACAAAAAGAGCGTATCGCCAAGGTGCAAATGCCTTTTGGTGATGTGCATTTAGCTCAGCCAGATGAGCGTCCGTTGCTGCTGATTGCTGCAGGCACGGGGATGGCACAGGTGCATAGTTTACTTGAGCACTGCCGCGTTATTGGCTTTAATCAGCCTATCCATGTGTATTGGGGAGTGCGGGTTGCTGAGGATTTCTATGCCTTGAAAAACCTGTCAGCTTGGCAGGCAATGCCGAACCTCCATTATCATCCTATTGTGAGTGAGGACAGTGGTTGGTCAGGGCGTAGCGGCTTGCTGTATGAAGCTGTCTGCCATGATATTGCCCAGTTGGGCGACTATCGAGTGATTGTCAGTGGTTCGCCAGCCATGGTCTACGGCACACTGGATGCCTTGGTTGCTGCAGGCATGCAGCCGGAGCAAATGCAGGCTGATGTATTTGCCTACGCGCCACGCCCAGAATAGCTGGCAAGTTTAGCCCACAGCCGTGAGAGGGATGATCTACTCTGCTGTGGGGGTGGCCGGTATTGCGCCCGCTTGAGCTCTTACGACGTCGCCGCAGGCTTAATAACAATCTTTTACTGAACAGCTTGCTGCTCTTTAGCCAGTAAAGCACGTTTACGCTCGACGCCCCAGCGGTAGCCAGAAATCCCACCATCAGCACGTAAAATACGGTGGCAAGGGATCACTAACGCCAGTGGATTGGCCGCGCA
>JAAYTE010000224.1 GCA_012518175.1 Gammaproteobacteria bacterium
GTTTTCTGGGTGCGACTGCTGCTTTAGGTGCGGTGACCTTTTTTAGTATGACGCCTGTCAGTCGATCGATTGCCGCAGCATTGTCGCCAACAGCTAGCTCTTTGCTGGGTTTTAAAGCTGTGCCTGCCAGTACTGCAGACACAGTTGTGGTGCCAGAGGGTTATCAAGTTGAGCGTTTGATCTCTTGGGGTGATCCCTTATTTACCGATGTTGCAGAGTTTTCGAATCAGCTACATAAGAATACTGCGGCCAATCAAAAGCGTCAGTTTGGTGACAATAACGATGGCATGAGTTTGTTCCCAGTAGATGAGCAGACCGCTATTTTAGCCGTCAACAATGAGTACACCAACTACGAATTGATGTTTGAGCATCAGGGCAAAAATATGACCGCAGCGGATGTGGGTTATGCTCAAGCGGCACACGGCGTATCAGTTATAACGTTAGCTAAAACTAAAGAAGGTTGGCGCTTTGATAAAAATGGACGTTTTAATCGCCGCATTGATGCCAACACAGCGATGCGTATCAGCGGCCCCGCGCAAGGGCATGTTTTACTGCAGACGAACGCTGACCCAAAGGGTGAAGCGGCCTTAGGTACTTTTAATAACTGCGCTAATGGCATGACCCCTTGGGGCACCTATTTAACCTGTGAGGAAAACTTTAATGGTTATTTTGGTAGTGATACACAGGTTGATGTGAGCCCTGAGTTTTCACGTTACGGTATTGCCGCAGAAGATGCAGGCTACAGTTGGTATAAGTTTGATTCGCGTTTTGACCTGGCCAAAGAACCTAACGAGCCTAATCGCTTTGGTTGGGTAGTCGAAATTGATCCGCATAACCCAAATTCCACACCAGTCAAGCGTACAGCTTTAGGTCGTTTTAAGCATGAAAACGCAGAGTTGGTGATTGCTGAAGATGGTCGCGTGGTGGTGTATTTAGGGGACGATGAGCGCGGCGAACATATTTATCGTTTTGTCAGTCGTAATAAGTACAATCCTGTGGATCAGGCCGCAAATCGTAACTTGTTAGATGATGGCGAATTGTTTGTTGCTAAGTTTAATGAGGATGGCAGTGGCGAGTGGCTCAGTTTAACGCATGGGCAAAACGGTTTAACCGCAGAAAATGGCTTTGCCAGTCAAGCCGATATCCTGATTCATGCGCGCTTGGCGGCGACGCAAGTAGGGGCAACAACGATGGACCGACCAGAGTGGGTTGCGGTGCATCCCCATGAGCCAATGGTGTTTTGCACCTTAACCAATAATAAAAATCGTGGACTTAAAGATAATCAGCCTGTAGGTGGGCCTAATCCTCGTGCGGAAAATCACTATGGACAGATTGTGCGTTGGGTACCAACAGCAGGACAGCATACAGCTAAAGATTTCCAGTGGGATCTGTTTTTAATGGCGGGTAATCCAGATATACATGGAGGAACACCTTATGCAGGCTCTAGTAATATTACTACCGATAATATGTTTAACAGCCCTGATGGTATTGGTTTTGACCAAGCTGGACGTTTGTGGATTCAGTCGGATGGTAACTATTCAAATCAGGGTGATTTTGCTGGACAGGGCAATAACCAGATGCTCTGTGCGGATCCAAAAACAGGCGAGGTACGACGCTTCCTAACCGGCCCTGTGGCCTGTGAAATTACTGGTTTGGCTTTCACTCCGGATCAGAAAACTTTATTTGTCGGTGTGCAGCACCCAGGTGAAAAGCTTGTGGCATCACAGTTTCCGTTTGGCGGTAATTCAGTTCCACGCTCTAGTGTGATGGTTATTACGCGTGAAGATGGAGGCGTGATAGGCAGTTAACTATTCTAGCCCAGCTGTTAGTTGTGTCTTAGGTGGGTGTAAACCAGCTGGTTTGTTAGGTTAGCTAGTTATTCAGAGGTTCCTTTAATGTTGCACTAAAATATTTTTTGTAGTAGTTAATGCACGGTAATAAAAATAATAATATGGTGCTAAATAATGAAAAAAATAGTTGTGGGTTTATTGGGTATTTCCGCCTTAAGTGTTGGAGTGGCTTGCGCTGCACCAAAACCATATAGCAATTTTGTGGTTTTTGGAGATAGCTTAGTCGATGCCGGACAATTTCCAGACACGGTTATTCCTGGGCAAACAAAACGTTTTACGAATCGGACTGGGCCTAATTTTTTTGACACCCCTTATGGGCCTGTCTCGTCAATGCTCATTGGTGAGCGTTTGGGGATGAGTAGCACGCAGTTAGCGGGTTCTACTTCACCGGTGAATCAGGCGCAAGGACTTAAAGATGGCGATAACTGGGCAGTAGGAGGTTATCGAACTGATCAGATTTACGACTCCATTACTGCTGTTTCAGGCTCAGTAGTTGCTGATGGTGGTACAACTCTTAGGGTGCGCGATGGTTATTTGCCCAGTCTACAAGCCCAAGGCCAATCCATTGACCGCAATACATTATTTTATATCAGTGGCGGCGGTAACGACTTCTTGCAAGGTTTGATTTTAAGTCCTCAGCAAGCGGCTCGCTCTGCTGACCGTTTGGCTGCCAGTGTAACTGCCTTACAGGAAGCCGGTGGGCGTTATTTTATGGTGTGGATGCTGCCTGATATTGGTTTGACACCGCAAGTGTACGACACACCTTTGCAAGACTTTGTCTCTGATTTATCCACTGCATTTAATGCTCAGCTGGTACAACAGCTTTCAGATGTCAGTGCAGATGTCATAGTGTTAAATATTCCTAAACTGCTTAGTGAGGGACTACAAAATCCAGCACAGTTTGGTTTAGACGGTAATGAAAATTTAATTGGTACTTGTTTCAATGGTGATGGCTGCACGGAAAACTTAAAGTACGGGATTAATAGTGCGACAGCTGATCCGAGTAAGTTGTTATTTAATGACAGTGTGCACCCTACGATCACTGGGCAGCGCCTGATTGCAGATTACGGTTATTCCATCTTGGCTGCGCCGTGGGAGATAACTCTGCTGCCGGAGATGGCACGCAGCGCGCTCAACCATCATCAAAATAACTTAACAAACTATGCTCTCAATAGTCAGCCTGCTTGGCAGGCGAGCGGACAGTGGAGTAGCTATGCTTCAGCAAGCGGTGAGCGAACCAACTACCGTTCGCAATCAAGTGCTAGTAAAGGTGATAGTGATCATTATGCATTATCTTTCGGCGGTAGTTACCGGATCAACGAGCAGTGGCGGGCAGGGGTAGGTGTGAGCTTGCAAGAAAGCACACTTACCGCAGGAGTGGAAGATTCTAAGTATCAGCTCAATAGTTATCTACTGAGTCCTTTTATTCAATATAACCACCAAGCGTTTTGGGCTGATGCAAACCTAAGTGCAGGACGCTTAGATTATGATAGCTTACGGCGTAAAATGGCTTTGAATACTTCTAAGCGAACTGAAAAGGGTGATACTAAAGGTAGCGTGCTTGGTATTCATAGTCGGGTTGGTTATCAATTATTTTCTGCTCAGGAGCCTTTGCAGTTATCACCCTATGTTTCTATGAGTTATGCACGTTTTAAAGTAGACAACTATGCTGAGAAAGGGAGTCATTCAACTGCACTGACTTTTGCTGAGCAAAAGCGCACGTCTAAGCGTTTAGGTGCTGGGCTCCTCGCTAGCTACCAGCTAAGTGCCCCATTACGGCTGAGTGCAGAAGCGGGTTACGAGAAAGAGTTCAATAAAGATCAACAGCGGCTTGGCATGTCTCTTAATAGCGTTAACAGCATAGACTTTAAACTGAAAGGGTATAAACCAGACAGTTCTCTAGGAACGCTTGGTTTAGGGGCCGCTTATCAAATATCCGATGCTTTAACTGTACAGGGCAACTACAACTATATGCATGCCGACTCGGTGCGTCAGCATGCATTAGCTGTTGGGGTGAGCTTGAACTGGTAAGCCGATGAGTTTAATCCGGCAAGCGGTGCGTTAAGCGCCCTTGCCGTTAATCGCCCCAGCGTCCGGGAGAGTAAGAAAACACGGGTAGCGATAGTTGCCAGCGGATGGCGGCGAGGCGCAAAGCTAAGCCAAAGCTGAAGGAAGCAAGGGTATTGATGTCATCTGAGACCCCTTGCGACATTAACAATAAATACACAACTGCAACCACCATGGAGACGCTGGCATACAGCTCATGACGCAGCACTTGTGGTGTGCGGTTGCACATAATATCGCGCAAAATACCGCCAAAAATACCTGTGGTAATCCCCGCCATAATGATTACTGGTGTTTCGTAACCCAGCTTAATCGCTACATTACAGCCAATAATAGTAAAAGCGACCAAGCCCATGGAGTCGAGAATCAAGAAAATCTGGTTGAGCTTATGCATAAAACGCGCCACAAGCATAGTTGCCAGGCCCGAGCCGATGGTGAGGTAAATATAGGGGGGATGCTGGGTCCAGGTGACTGGGTAGTTGCCCAGTAACATGTCGCGGACGGTGCCACCACCGAGCGCGGTGATAAAGGCAATTAGAGCAACACCGAATAAATCCATATTACGACGTCCAGCGGCTAAGGCACCGGACATGGCTTCGGCAGTAATGGCAATCACATAGATATAGGTAAGCACGCAGGACTCCTGCTGACAGTAACGCCTCTCCCTCTGTCCTGTGTACCTGAGAGTTTATGCAGCAGATCGCTGCTTGCCCCTTCGGTGGATTGCTTAAGGCAACCGCTCTCCAGTTGGCGAATCTAAGTTGTTTCGCAGTACATGAGCCTGAGCGTTTATGGGAGTTTGCGCCTTCGGCGGAGTCGGCTGTTGAGCCTGCCCTCTCTCCTGCGAGCGCACATTATACGGTTTGTACGCAGATAGAAAAGCTAATTATGCAGTCTTTAGTATGGGCGCTAAGCTTGTTATCAACAGTGAGCCGAGTATTTTAATAAACAGCAGGGCTATCGAAGACGTAAGGGTAAATCTGTTCAGCCTCTGCGCGGTATCCAGTATCGGCTATATCACTACTAAACGACTCGACACTGAGCTTGCCTTCGATCCAGTAGGGTTGCCACATATCGCCCATGGCGACACCGCCTTCGCTGTGCACATAAACAATTTGGTTGGATGGCGGTGGTGGTACATGGATGCAGGCGCCAAAGTAGGGCACCAGTAAAAACTCCGTAATGCGGCTGTTATCGTCAATCACTAAGGGCACGATATAGCCGGGTAACTTGACTTTGAGGCCATCTAACTCTGGCACTACGGGGGCGTTGGGGTGTTGCTGTTCTGCTGCTGGGCCGCTTTCGGCGGCGAGGATATCGGCCAATTGGTTGAGGTCGTGTAATGCTGTCGGTGGTGGTAAGGGTGGCGCATCCGCAGGCACCATTTCTTCCCATTTGAGTGTGCGCAGTTCGCCGGCAAGCGCCATATTAAAACTGCAGAGCAGCAGGGTGATCCAGAAGGTTTTTCGCATGTTACATACGCCTAAAGAGGGAAGAAATATTAGGTTGTAAATTTTACAAACGTATATTTAAGCCATCAGCTAAAGACTGACGGTACGCGCGCCATGCGGGTACTGCGCCCATCAAGACCGCGGCGAGCAACACTGCACCGAGCAGTTGCCATTCGTAAAGACTTGGCGCGGCCAAGGGCAGGTACAAGCCGTAATAGCTTTGCAGCGGTGCTTGCGCTACAGCAATAGCCAAATAGAGCAAGGCCAGACCCAGAGCAAGCCCAGCTAACGCTAACGTGAAAGCTTCAAGGATCAATAAGCCTGCAATGTGCCAAGGACGCGCACCTACTGAGCGTAAAATAGCCATTTCGCGGCGGCGCTCATTAAGGCTGGTAAGAATGGCGGTGAGCATGCCGATTAAACCGGTCAGCACCACAAATAGAGAGACTATAAATAAAGCTTTTTCTGCGGTCCCCATCAGGCTCCACAGCTCTTGCAGGGCAACCCCAGGTAAAATAGCCAATAAAGGTTCACCGCGCCATTGGTTGATTTCTCGCTGCACGGCAAAGGTGGCTATTTTGCTGTTTAAGCCTAGCAATATAGCGGTGATTGCTTTGGGCTGTAAGTCCATCTGCAGGGCCTGTTCGGCACTGATCTTACGGTTGCCATAAGCCGGCGCGCCATGTTGCCAGTCAATATGCAGAGCTTCCATGCCAGCTAGAGCAATATGTAGGGTGCGATCCACAGGCGTGCCGGTGCGCTCGAGAATGCCCACGACTGTGAAGGGTTTATCATCATGTTTGACCAAGCTGATTGTTGCGACGCCATGGGCTAAAACAATTTCCTTGCCCAGTTGGTAATTTAACGCATCGGCGACTTCAGCGCCCAGCACCACTTCAAAAGGGGCTTGATCACTAAAAAAGCGGCCGTCGCGCAGTTTTAAGGGTTGTTTACGGCCGTACTGATAATGACTGAAGAAGTCTTCTGAGGTGCCCAGCACCCGGTAGCCGTGATGGGAGTCGCCCAATGACATGGGCACAGCCCACTTAACCTGTGGATGCTGGGCAAAGTGTTCAAAGCTGCTCCAGCGGATATTATTGGTGGCATTACCAATGCGAAATACGGAGTACAGCAACAAGTTCACCGAGCCTGAGCGTGCGCCAACAATTAAGTCAGTGGAGCTAATAGTGCTGGCAAAGCTGGCGCGGGTTTCGGTGCGCACCCGCTCTACAGCCAGGAGTAAGGTAATGGACAGAGCGATAGCAAAAATGGTCAGTAAAGCGGTAAAGCGGCGGTTATTTAAGCTGCGCAAGGCAATACGAAGCAAATGCACTTTAAAACTCCTGCTTGCGGGTGGCACGGTTGAGCTGATTGAGGTCGAGGCTGCGATCAAATAAAGGTGCTAAGGATTGGTCATGGCTGACAAATAATAAGCTTGCGCCTGCCGCTTGGCACTCGGCAAATAGCAGCTGCAAAAAGCTCTCACGGCTGTCGGCGTCGAGGGCTGAGGTGGGTTCGTCGGCAATCACCAGCTTAGGTTGGCCGATCAAGGCACGAGCTGCCGCGACTCTTTGTTGCTGACCGATGGACAGTTCACCAGCTAGTTGCTGTTGTAGATCAGTGGGCAGTCCCAGTTGTTTAAGTAAGGCGTGCGCGGCGGCTTGGGTTGAGCCATGACGCTCGATTGCGCGCTGCTGGCGCAGTTTCGAAAACTGGCAGGGCAAAAGTACATTATCGGTGACCGATAAGAACGGCAGTAAATTAAATTGCTGAAAAATAAAGCCACTGTGGTCAGCCCGGAAACGGTCGCGGGCGCTGGAGCTGAGCAAGCTTAAGTCTTGCCCCAGTAAGTGGATACTGCCACTTTGTGCTAAATGAACGCCGCCCAGCAAGCCTAACAAGGTGGTTTTGCCGCTACCCGATGGGCCTTTCAAAAATAGACTTTGTTCGGGCTCTAGGCGAAAGGTGTCGATATCAAGCAGGGTGGCTTGTTTGGGCCAGGCAAAACGTAAGTTTTGCAGCTCAATAATGGGCGGGATACTGCGCATGGATAATCTCGATTACAAATAAACTCAAAGCCTGCCTAGCTAAGACCAGTGCAGGCGCCGTTTAGTTTACCAACTTAGTAAGGGGTTGTTGGCTGTTAGCTCAGAGCCTTGTTGGGCTTGCGCGCTAATCAGTTGCACATTGATTTTTTCTGTCAGCGGAAAGGCCTTAAAGAAACCTGTGAGCTCCATGCTGCGAAGCTTAGTGGGGTTTGTGCACTTATAGCTGTAGTTCACGATAATATCGCTGTGTTGGTGCTGGGTTGCATCTGTGGAATGTTGTTCTTCATGGTTTAAGTCAGTGAGGTCATTGTCAATGTCTAGTGCACTTAAACTGCATCCAGCACTTTGCGGCAGAACAAAGAGCAACTGCTCATTTTTGAGACTACGCTCTGCAGTAATGACCGCGTGTTGGTCAGCAGCACTGTGTGGCTTATATTCAAAACCAATGATATTCATGGCCGGACTGGCCAGTTGCAGAGCCAGTTGCTGATTTTCAATGGCTATATTAAGCGTTGCAACACCGTGTACATGGGCTGCCAAACTGTGCTCATGCTCATGCTCATGCTCATGGGCAACGAGGCTGAAGGATGCCAAAGTTAGGATCAAA
>JAAYTE010000225.1 GCA_012518175.1 Gammaproteobacteria bacterium
GCAGCACGGTCATAAAACCCAGTAAAACCGGCTAAGTCATGCGCAGTTAAATTGAAAAAATCACCGTGTAAAATAGTAATGGCACCTGCGCTGTATGCGGTAAAAGGCCCTTGCTGACGAATGTTTGGGATCAGCTCTTGCTCAACAAAAAAATCAGTCACCGCCTTTTCAATCAGCTCAACGCCTAACACACTGTGCCCTTGTGCGGCCAACCAGCATAAATCAACGCTTTTACCGCACAGCGGCACAAAAACTTTACTATTGGCTGCAAGCGCTAAACGCGGCCAATAGGCTGCTAAGTCTGGGTTGACAATATTTCGATGAAAACCAATCTGATCGCGTTGCCAGCGGGTCTGCCAAAAACCTTCTTCCATTATTTTGTCCCTATTATAGAGGTTGCCTCAGGGCATGCTGTCGATTGAACGGCGGCGTTACCATGCCCATAACAGCGCCTGAAGTACTTATTCGCTTTCGTTGTCACTGCTCTGCTGAGCAAGAGTATCCTTTATGTGCCAACCACCACCCAGGGCGCTGATCAACTGCACACTGGCGGTCAATTGGGTACCAAGTAAGCTCAGCAGCGCACGTTCGCTATTGAGGGCTGCAGTTTGGGCGCTGCTGACTGACAAATAATCCACCATGCCAGCGGCGTATTGGTTTTCAGTTAAACGCAATGCGTCTTGTGCTGCAACCAAGGCTTCGCGCTGCACTTCAATCTCTTGCGCTAACACATTGAGCTGCACCAAGGCATCTTCCACCTCGCCAATGGCCTGCAAGGTGGTTTGCCGGTAACGCGCCACCTGCTGGTCATAACGCGCTTCCGCTTGCTCCACTTTCGAGCGACGCAAACCCGCATCAAACAAAGTCATGGCAAACTGTGGACCGATCGACCAAAAGCGGTTAGGCATACTGATCCAATCGGCCAAATTACTGCCGCGATAGCCGCCACTGGCACTCAAAGTTAAATCAGGAAAATAGGCGGTCTGCGCCACACCAATTTCCGCATTGGCGGCCATCACCCGACGCTCTGCCGCAGCAATATCTGGGCGCCGCTCTAATAAGGATGAGGCGACGACCAGAGGAAGCTCAGGCAATGCCGGCAAGCTCGTAACGGCAGCCACCTGCACGGCATTGGGCGTGCTGCCCACCAATAAGGCAATCGCATGTTCATAACGGGCGCGCTGCCAGTCCAAATCAATGCGTTGCGCTTGAGCATTGCGCAACTGCGTAAGCGCCTGACTGACATCAGCACGGGTAACCATTCCAGCTCGATAACGGTTCTCTGTGGTGCGCAACGAGCGTTCATAGGCGCTAATAGTGGCGTCATACAAACGCTTTTGCTCATCAATCACGCGCAACTGCAGATAGTTTTGCACCAGTTCAGCTTGCTGACTTAAACGCACCCCCGCCCACTCAGCCGCACTGGCCTGAGCATTGGCTTCACTGGCTTCAACCTGGCGCCGCACTTGCCCCCAAATATCCAACTGCCAGCTTAGACCCAACGCCACCTCGTTACTTTTACTGACACCCGCATCATCACCTCGACGCGTAGTGCCCACTTGCCCAGTGGCACTGGGATACAGTGCTGACCGCGTACCGCCCACTAAAGCGCGGGCCTCACGCCACGCTGCTTCTGCCGCACGCAGGTTTTGGTTTGATGCCTCTAACTGCTTGAGAAAATCAGCCAAGGTGGCATCTTGATACAGCGCCCACCAGGCCACGGACGCATCCAAATCAGCCGGCTGCGCTACTTTCCAGCCTGGGGTGTGGCGAAACTCCAATGCTAGAGGGGCTGCTGGACGCTGATAATCAGGGCCCAACGCACAACCACTTAAGAGCACGCCAGCTAGGGCAAACAGACTGAGCTTAACTATCGGTTTCATGGGCTACTTCCACTTCTACTGGCGGCTTTTTGCGCCGTACGCGCGCGCTTAAACGATCAAAAAACAAATACACAGCCGGTGTGCTGTATAGCGTTAACAGCTGGCTCAAGAGCAAACCACCGACAATGGCCAAGCCGAGCGGCTGGCGCGTTTCTGAGCCTTCCGCGCTGCTCAATAATAACGGTACAGCACCGAGAATCGCTGCCATGGTGGTCATCATAATCGGACGAAAACGCTGGGCACAGGCGTATTTAATCGCTTGTTCAGCAGTCATTTTCATCTCACGCTGTAACTGTAAGGCCAGATCAATCATTAAAATGGCATTCTTTTTCACCACTCCAATCAGCAAAAACAACCCCAGCAGTGAAATCAAACTGAACTCACCACCGGTCAGCTGAATCGCCAATAACGCCCCAACACCGGCCGAGGGCAAAGTGGAAAGAATCGTCAGTGGGTGAATATAGCTTTCATATAAAATACCCAACACCAAATACACAATGGCAATTGACGCCAACAACATTAAGCCTTGCGCGCCTTGGCTTTGCTGGAAAACACCGGCAGTACCGCCTAAGCGCCCTTGCACCTCATTGGGCAAATTAATCTTCGCCATGGCCTGTTCAATGGCCTGGCTGGCTTGCTCTAAACTCACCCCAGGCGCTAAGGAGAAACCAATGCTTTCCACCGCAAATTGACCATCATGCTGCACTCGGTCTTGCTGCAAGCTCGATTCCCAGCGGGTAAAGGCCGATAACGGAATACGTTCGCCATTGGCGCCAATCACCTGCATTTGCTCCAGCACTTGCGGCGAACCAACAAATTTGGGGTCAATTTCCAGCACCACACTGTACTGGTTCAGGCTTTCATAAATGGTGGATACCTGACGCTGACTAAAGGCGTTATTAAGCAATGAAGTGACCATCGCCATATCCACCCCCAGCCGCGCGGCAGTGGCGCGGTCCACTTCCAGGGTTACTTGCTGTGCACCACGGCCCTCTTTACTGTCAATATCCACCAGCTCCGGCAAGGCTTTTAAGGCATCACGCACCCGCGGTTGCCAAATGCGCAAATCTTCCAAGTCGCTGGCCAGCAACATATATTCATTATCGGTGCTGCCACCTTCACGACGGCCGACGTTGAGGTCTTGCTCTGGCATGAGAAACAGCCGCGAACCCGCTACCGGCGGAATCTGCCCACGTAAACGGTTGACAATCGCCTGTGCTGAATCTTTCCGCTCGGCAATGGGTTTGAGGCGCACAATTAGAAAGGCATTGCTGCCGCCGCCAATAAATCCGGCTACGGTTTGCACGTCTTTATCTTGCAATAAAGCCTGGCGGTAGACTTCCATTTTCGGCTGCATGGTGTGGTAGGACAAACCATCATCGCTGCGGATAAAGCCCATCAACTGCCCGGTATCCTGCTGCGGCATAAAGGTTTTTGGCACGGCAATAAACAGCCACACATTCACTCCGATAGTCAGCAGCAAACCCAAGAGCATCCAGCGTTGATAATTTAGCGTCCAAGCCAGTGAACGCTGATAACCGGCCGCAACCCACAAACCAAAACGCTGGATAGCATTGGGCGGCTTATCTTCAGCAACAGTATTGGCGCGTAACCAGCGCGCAGACAACATCGGCGTCAAGGTTAAAGACACCACTAACGAAATCAAAATCGCGACCGTTAAGGTAATCGAGAACTCGCGAAATAAGCGCTCAATCAAGCCGCCCATAAACAAGATTGAAACAAACACCACCACCAACGACAGATTCATCGACAGCAAGGTAAAACCCACTTCACGTGAACCGTCAATGGCCGCTTGCAGCGGTTTCTTGCCGTTATTGATATGCCGAGCAATGTTTTCCAAGACCACAATGGCGTCATCCACCACCAACCCTGTGGCAATAATCAATGCCATCAGTGACAGGTTATTCAAGGAGAAATCCAGCATATACATGGCGGCAAAGCTACCAATCAGCGACACCGGCACCGCCAATGCGGGAATCACCGCGGCACGCCAGTGGCCTAAAAACAGCATCACCACGCCAATCACCAAAGCCGTAGCAATCAGCAACGAACGCTGCGCTTCATGCAAGGTAGCGCGAATCACTGACGAGCGATCCATTGCCACTTCCAGCTTAGCGCTGGCTGGCAATACCGCTTGCAAAGCCGGCAGCTCCGCCTGAATGGCTTCAATGGTGGCAATAATATTGGCGCTGGCTTGACGGTTGATCACTAACAGCACTGCATCTTCATCGTTGAAAAAACCACTGTTATAGCGGTTTTCCACGCTATCACTGACTGTGGCCACATCACGCAAACGCAAGGCTGCACCATCGTAATAACGGATGATCAGCGGCGCATACTCCTCAGCTTTGTGCAGTTGATCATTGCCCTGAATTTGCCAGTGGCGATTACCCTGCTCCAACTGACCTTTAGGTTTTTGCTGATTGGCATTGGCGATGGTCTGGCGTACATCATCTAAAGCAATGCCGTATTGCTCTAAGCGGCGCGGCTCCAACTCCACCCGCACTGCAGGTAAAGAGCTGCCGCCAATTTGCACATCGCCCACGCCCTGCACTTGCATCAGCTTTTGCGCCACGATGCTGTCGGCCAAGTCGTACATCTGGCCTTTTTCCAGCACCTCACTGGTTAAAGCCAAGACCATAATTGGCGCTTGAGTGGGGTTCACTTTGCGATACGTGGGCATGCTGCGCATACCGCTGGGCAGCATCTCATGGGCTGCGTTAATCGCGGCCTGCACTTCGCGCGCAGCTGCATTTATATCATGGCCCAAATCAAACTGGATCATAATTCGCGTAGAGCCTTGCCCACTGCGACTGCTCATCTGACTGATACCGGCAATGCTACCTAGCGAACGCTCCA
>JAAYTE010000226.1 GCA_012518175.1 Gammaproteobacteria bacterium
ATCTCTTACCTTTCAGTTAAATGAATTCAAGTTGTACGGCGCGCAAATATCCACTGAGCTAAAACCAATGAAGCGCCAGCCCAGGCTATTAAACACAGCCACAAAACGGTGCTGCTAACCGGTAAATCACCGGCCAGCGCCATCACTCCAACTGTGTTCGAGCCTGAATCAAAGCCAGCTAAATTAATCAAACGGTAGATATCCGCTGGATTAAGCAGCAGTAACCACGGCAATGCATCCGGGTTAAACGTGCCTTCACTCACCACCAAGACCGCCAGTAAAGCCAGGTCAAATACCAGTACAAATAAAAACCATAAACCCAAGGCGAAGCCTGCTGCGCTGGACTTTTCGTTAGCACTACTGCTGATCACATAAGCCAAAGCTAAAAACACTAGCCCCAGCAACGTCGAAGAGACAATAAAACGGGTAAACGCCCAAGCCAACATGCCCAACTCAATATTAGGCACTAAAAGTGCAATAGCCAGTGCAGCACAACCAAAGCCAATCAGCGTTGCTAAACCCAAAATCATGCCATGACCGACAAACTTGCCCAGCAAAATCTGTCCGCGACTGATTGGATAGGTCAGCAGTAACATTAGTGTGCCGCCCTCTTCCTCACCGACGATGGCATCGTACGCCAGCAGTAAGGCAATAAGCGGCATTAAGAAGGTTGCCAAACTGGCGAGGCTGGCAATAGTCGCTGGAATTGAGGTAAAACCAACCTGGCCGGACGCGGCGGCACCAAACCAAGCAATACCTACTGCTAATAAAGCAAAAACCAAGCTGATCGCCAGCATCCAGCGATTACGTAAGCCGTCACTTAATTCTTTACGGGCAATATTCCAAATCTGCTTCATTGCTGAACTCCTGCCACACCTAACGCGCCTGCTTGTTTCATATAATAGCTGTACAGATCTTCTAAGGTTGCGGCCTGCACCTCGATATCCTGCGGCTGTAGCTGCAGCAGTCGCTGCACCGTGGCCAGCTTATTGGCTGGTGTTACAAACAGCTCATGCCAATGCTCATGCAGAGTACGAATCTCTTGCACTTCAGGTGCGGCCAACTGTTCTCTGCTGAGGCCAGCCACGCGAATGCGCACGGGTAGTTTTGCTTGCGTACGCAGTTCATGCAAACTGCCTATGGCTTCCATGCGCCCCAAAGCTAAAACTGCAGCGCGGTCAATATAAGGTTCAACTCCAGGTAAAACATGGGAGCAAATCACAATACTGGTGCCTTCACTGCGTAAGCGGCCAATCACTTGATAGAGCTCTTGTGTGGCAATGGGGTCCAAACCCACCGTAGGCTCATCCAGCAGCAATAAGCGCGGACGACCCAATAAGGCTTGAGCTAAGCCCAACCTCTGGCGCATACCTTTGGAATAGGTCTTAACCCGCTTAGAGCTGGCCGCTGTCAAACCGACCTGCTCAAGCAGCTCACCCACTTGCTGGGTAGAGGCTCCCTTTAAGCGAGCAAAGTGCTCTAAGGTTTCGCGCCCACTCAACTGTGGATAAAACATTACGTTTTCCGGTAAAAAACCAATCTGCCGGCGAATATCACTGTCCCCCGGTGTGCCACCCAAAACCTGCACCTGGCCGCTGGTCGCCTGCAGCAAACCTAAAATCAAACGTACAGTGGTGGTTTTGCCGGCGCCATTATGGCCAAACAGGCCCAATACCTCCCCCTCAGCCAGGGTTAAACTAATATTATCCAGTACAGCCATAGCGCCATACTGCTGATACACATTGTGCAGTTCTACAGCATTCATTCTGTTGGTCCTGAGGAAAGTGATGCAGCGCTAGTGACAGGTCGCATCAGAGGGTAACTGTCTTGTACGCCGGGGTACTTAACCACTGGGAAAGCACGCTGGACTAAACGCAGTAACTCGATACTGGGGCTGTGCATCAAGAGACGCACTTGCGGGTAGGTCCACAATAAACGATCCACATTATCGTTTGGTTCATAGGCGACATCGCCGATCCCATCGCTATTGCGGTCCCAACCTAAATAGTCACTCCAATAGTTACCTTTGCCCTCGTGCGACCATTCTTGGTGACGAATCGCTACATATTTAACTTGCTGTTGATTGCCAATAAAGGTGTTGTGGTAGATGCGATTATCTTCTGAGCCTGCGGTCAGATGAATGCCCAAGGCACTGTGCGCAAAGTGGTTACGCGCCAGGGTGTTAAATAAAGAATTATAAATAAACAGCGCTTTGCCTTCTGCACCACTGATATGCACGCCATCGCCAGAACCCGGCTGTACCGCAGTGACATAGTTATCTTTGAGCGTTGAATAGGTGATGTAATTCATTAAAAGACCATAGTTCTGATCATGATCAGAACTGTTGCCGGTCACGGTCAACTGGCGACTTTGCATTAAGGCATAGCCGGTGCGAGTACGGGTCGTGCGGTTATTAGTCACTTGATTGCGATTGGAAAACATATAGTGCACGCCGTAGCGTAAGTCGCGCATGTCATTGTCATGGATAATATTGTCGTTGGCCGCTTCAATATAAATACCGTCACGGGTGTGCCAAATTTCATTACCGCTGACAGTGGCAAAACGCACGGCAAATAAATGAATACCATTACCACGGTCTTGGTTACGCAAGGCCAAGTCGCCCTGCACTTTATTATTCAGAACACTGATATTTTGCGTGGCATCAACCCAGATACCAAAGCCCTGACCATGCAAATAATTATTTTCAATGCGCGCATTGTCTGCGCTGCGCTCAACAAATATACCGGCATCCATTTGCGTTAGATTGTGCCCCCAGTCACTGATATCACAGTTTTTCAGCGTGACATCTGGGGCGCGTATATTCAGGGTATTACCCTGCCCAGTCCCGCGCAAATAAGCGCCACTGGCACACTCTAAGGTGATGGGTTGATCGATAACAAAATGCCCGACGTAGTCACCGGCAGGCAAACGCCAATGCTGTGCAGAAATTTTCTCGAGGGGCAGCTGACTAACAGATTGCAGTTGTAGGTCTGCGTCTGGCGCAGCTTGTATCTTGTGCAGCTGCACATTTTTTAATGAATCAGGTACTTCTTCGGCCGCATAAACAGGCCCTATTAAACACAGAGCAACACTGTAAAGCGCAGCCTGAGTTATCGCTTTTAGCGCTCTCACCTACGCACATCCTGTTGTTGTCTAAGCAGCATATATACCTCCACTGACCTAAAATCCAGCGGTGCCCTAAGACGAACACCGCTGGTAGCTTATATCTGCTTTATGCAGGCGTAACTAACATACGTCCCACCATCTCCATATGCAGAGCGTGACAGAACCAGTTGCAGTAGTACCAGTGCACACCAGGTTTATCCGCAACAAAGGTTACCGAGGAGGTTTGCTGAGGACTGATTTCCATACTGACACCATGGTTGACCATACAGAAACCGTGGGTGACGTCTTCAATCATATCCAGGTTGGTCACAGTGACAGTGACTTCATCACCTTGATTAACCGTGAACTCACTCATTCCAAAGGAAGGCGCAATAGAGGTCATATACACACGAACTTTGTTGCCATCACGAATGATTTTGTTGTCGGTTTCTAAGGTAATACCGTCTTCTTTAGCCCGCGCTACAGTCGCAGCAAAGTACGGGTCATCGCGATCCCACACTTTCTTCGGCTTAATTTGGTCACGGCGCGCCATAATTGCATCATGCGGCTCTGCATAGGATGGACCATCGTGCACAATTTCCATCACATCGCCGGAGATATCAATCAGTTGGTCATTCTCAGGGTGCAGTGGTCCCACCGGCAAGAAACGGTCTTTGGAGAACTTACTTAATACCAACAGCCACTTGCCATCGGCATCTTTGGTTTCAGTTAAAGAAGCATGGTTATGGCCCGGCTGGTAGTGCACATCAAGTTTTTGCTTAATGTAATTCACATCTTCGCCATTGTAGTGACGAACGGCTTCGTCCATGTTCCACTTCACTACTTGGCTGTCAATAAACAGCGTGGTGTAGGCATTACCGCGACCATCAAAGGTGGTGTGTAACGGCCCAAGACCGAGTTCTGGCTCGCCCACTACCACTTCACGCTCATCGGCAAACTTGTCGTCAAACAAATCATCCAACTTATCAATGGCAATCATTGAGCAAGTAGGTGAAAGTTTACCGTTAGCAATAAAGTACTTGCCGTCCGGTGAAGTGTTGAGACCATGGGGGTTTTTAGGAACTGGTACATAACGGGTGACACGGCTATTTTTACCGTCTTTTTTACGTCCATCGACCACAGGTACTTTGGAATCACCCAGAGTAATGAAACGCCCAGCTTTAATTTCTTCCTCAATGCGCGGAATGTTAAAGATAGTCACCCAGTCACGCTCATTGCGCATCATGCCGGCGATATCACTGGCGCCTTCCGAGTTATAACAGGTGGCGGCAGCAAAACGGCCGGTATAGCAGGCATCAGTGTTGTCGAGGTTACCGTCAACAATCACTTGCCAAGCCACTTCCATGGTTTCTGCATCTAGAGCGTTATACATGGTGTATTTTTCTGCTGCATCGAGGTTATCGAGCAGTTTGCCATCGTTGGGATGCGGAATAATAAACTCAGCATTGCAGAACACATACTTGGTGTACGGCACTTTCTGTAAACGTAAACCATGAATGGCTTGCACGTTAGGAATCGTAGTGATTTTATCGCACTTCATAATGTCTAAACGAATTCGCGCAACACGGGTGTTGGCTTTATCGTTAATAAACAGGTATTTACCGTCGTAACTACCGTCGGTCATGGAAATGTGCGGGTGGTGGCAATCGCCGTTGAGGTATTTGGCACTCTCACCTAAGACTGCTTTACTCTCGTTGGTAATTCCCCAACCGACCGCACCATCCATATTAAATACAGGAATACGCATTAACTCGCGCATGGACGGCAGACCTAGAACCCGCACTTCACCTTGGTGACCACCACTTAGAAAGCAGTAGTAATCATCCAGTTCACCTGGCCCTAC
>JAAYTE010000227.1 GCA_012518175.1 Gammaproteobacteria bacterium
ACACCGGCCATGCGGAAACGGTAAAAGTGGTTTATAACCCCGACAAGCTGAGCCTGGGTGATATTTTGCAGTATTACTTTCGCATCATTGATCCAACCAGTTTGAATAAGCAGGGCAATGACCGCGGTGTGCAATATCGAACTGGGATTTACACCGCTGACGCTGCTGAACAAGAGGTGGTTGCTGCTGCTTTAGTCGAGCTGCAACAGCGTTACAAACGACCTGTGGTAGTGGAAAACACAGCACTTAAGCATTTTTATGAAGCAGAGCAATACCACCAAGATTACTTACTGAAAAATCCTAATGGTTATTGCCATGTGGACTTATCCAAAGCCGATGAGCCATTAGCCAATCAGGCCGAGCAGGCTGAGAAAGCGCAGAAAGAGTTTGATGCCAGTACATTCCGCAAGCCTGACAGCGCAACCTTGCAGCAGCGTTTAAGTCGCGAGGAATATCGGATCACCCAAAACAACGGCACTGAGCGCGCGTTCAGTCACCGCTATGACGAACTGTTTGAGCCGGGACTGTATGTGGATATTGTCAGTGGCGAGCCGTTATTTAGCTCCAGTGCTAAGTACCAGTCCGGCTGCGGTTGGCCGAGCTTTGTGAAGCCGATTCATGCCAGCGCGGTCACTGAGCACACTGACACCAGCTACAATATGCGCCGCATTGAAGTGCGCAGTCAGCTGGCTGATTCGCACTTGGGTCATGTGTTTCCTGATGGCCCACGGGATCGTGGCGGCTTGCGCTACTGCATTAACGGCGCCAGTCTCAAGTTTATTCCCCAGGCGCAGATGCAAGAGCAAGGCTATGGGCAGTGGCTTAAATTTATTGAGTAAAGACTGCTGACTCAAGTAAACATGAGGCGCTGTGCAGTTGGGTAAAACTCAGCGTCTAAAGCGCCTAAACCGAGTCTAGCCGACTAGGCTTGAGCTCGGTTTGGCGGCTACTCAAAGTCTTCTGGATTGACGGTCTTGATGTTCTGCGCTGGGCTATTTTGTGCTTGGATGCGAATCAGAGCACCCAGCGGATAGTGGTCAACGAAAGTCACTTGGTCATTGGCAACGATGGTTTTTTGTTGCAGTTGTTCGCTGCTGCGCAAGGTCTTGTCGGGGTTGAATTGATTGATCCACAGATCCAGCTGTACGGAGCTGGTGCGATCCAAGACAAAACTCAGGGTGCCTTCCACTGGATAATGGTCGAAATAATCGGGGCCGGTGCTGACAGCTACTTTCGCTGTGCCGTCAGTGCTGTGCTGCAGCCACGCTTGATGGAAAAGTATTTCGTAACCATTGGCTGGGGTGAGCTTGTCTGTTAAGTGGTTGAGGTGGGTGCTGCGGAGCATGTCAGCGGTAATTGGTGTTGCGCCTTGTGCCCAGTTGTCCGGCGCGACTCGGCTGGCAGATAAGCTTTCGCCGCCTTGACGAAAGACCACCAGCTCTACAATGTGGCTGTCGCTGGCCATTGCTTGCGTGCTGCACAGGGCGAGCAGAAGAACGAAGTGAATTAAATAACGCATGTGCAGCTCCCTAAATTATTGTTATGGCGCCAGTTGTGCCAGCAAGGCTTCGATTGTAGCAAAACGCTGCTCAGGGTTATCCATCGGCACATTAAACTTAAAGACGGTAGCGCCTTCAAAGCGGTAGTGCTTGGGCTGACTTTGAATCAGTTTAATGAGGCGCATTGGATCAACACAGGTATCGCCGGCAAATTCTAAACGCCCAGCGTGCGGGCCTGCATCGATTTTGAGAATACCCAGTGCTTGTGCTTTGAGCTTGAGTTCGGTAACACGAATTAAGTGTTTGGCTGGATCGGGTAATAAACCGAAACGGTCAATCATCTCCACTTGTAAGTCTTTTAAGTCCGTAGTGTTTTGCGCTGAGGCAATGCGCTTATAGAGAATCAAACGTGCGTGCACATCAGGTAAATACTCGTCGGGGATCAGCGCAGGCACCCGTAAGTTGATTTCAGTACCGCTGTCCAGTGGTTGCTCAAGGTTGGGTTGCTCGCCTTTGCGAATGGATTCCACGGCGCGTTCGAGCATTTCCATATATAAGGTGAAACCAATGGCTTGGATCTCACCACTTTGGCCGTCACCCAATAGTTCACCGGCGCCGCGGATTTCTAAGTCGTGAGTGGCGAGCATAAAGCCTGCGCCTAAGTCTTGTGCATGACTGATGGCTTCAAGGCGTTTTTTCGCATCGCTGGTCATGCTTTTGGCTGGTGGGGTTAGTAAGTAAGCATAGGCTTGGTGGTGGCTGCGTCCCACCCGCCCGCGTAATTGGTGTAATTGGGCCAAGCCAAACTTGTCTGCGCGGTCAATCACAATGGTGTTGGCGTTAGGGATATCAATACCGGTTTCAATAATGGTTGAGGCCACTAGTACGTTGTAGCGATTGTGGTAGAAGTCGGCCATCACCTGCTCCAGTTCGCGCTCATGCATTTGTCCGTGGCCAATGCCAATCCGCGCCTCGGGTACTAAAGCGGCTAAATCGGCAGCGCATTTCTCGATGGTTTTAACATCGTTGTGTAAGAAATACACTTGACCACCGCGCAGTAACTCACGCAGCAAGGCTTCTTTCACCACCGCATCTTGGCGTTGCATAACAAAAGTGCGCACCGATAAGCGCCGTGCTGGCGGTGTGGCAATAATTGACATGTCGCGCATGCCGGCAAAGGCCATATTCAGGGTGCGCGGAATCGGTGTGGCAGTGAGGGTGAGAATATCCACTTCGCTGCGCAGAGCTTTTAGCTTCTCTTTCTGACGCACACCAAAACGGTGTTCTTCATCAATAATAACTAAGCCTAAATTATTAAACTTCACGTCATCTTGCAGCAGTTTGTGCGTGCCAATTAAAATGTCGACTTTGCCATCAGCGACGTTACTCACTGCTTGGCTGATTTCTTTGCCGGTTTTGAAGCGGCTCATAACCTCGACCTGCACTGGCCAATCGGCGAAGCGGTCACGGAAACTGTTGTAGTGTTGTTGCGCGAG
>JAAYTE010000228.1 GCA_012518175.1 Gammaproteobacteria bacterium
TCTTCATAGCGGGCTTCAATCACTTGCACTGCACCCACTACATCTTCGCCAGCTGGCGGCAGAGGCAATTCTAAAGCTGATGCAAAAGGTATTGCGCAAAGCATTGAGAGGCAAGATATCCGCAATGACTTAGGCGCTAATATGCTTAATAACATGAAAGTAACCCTACCGATAAGAATTTAAGTAAGCCGCTGTATAGTACGGGATCTGCACAATTTATGCGCAATCCTTTAAGCTGATTGCCAGCCGGGCTGTGCTTTTTTACGTTGCGCCTGAATCTTTTCACGGCAAACCGGACAAAAACGCGCCGCCCGTAACAACTGCCGCTCCAAAGCCTGCCAGTGTGGCTGCGCTGGGAGCAAGCTGCCACACAAGGTGCGATCAACGTTGCTATCGAGCTCAAGTTGTCGGCTGACTGCGTGCACACGCTCTTTTTGACAGGCGAACAGATCCATTTGCTCGTCCGGCAAAATAATCTGATAAGCATGTAAAGACCACACCAAGCGTGCCATGTAGAGCCCCTAAAAAACGGTCGCTACATTAGCCTAAAATCGCAATTTGTAACAGCCCCCTGGAAAAATTGTTATTTACTCAACCGCTGTAGCGCTCTGCGTCGACAACAAAGGAGCTAGACCTTGCCAAGCATTTTCTAGCAATAGGGGCTGCGCTGCTAAAGTTGGGTGCACACCATCTTCTTGCATCATGCCATCCACCCCACCAACGCCTTCTAAAAAGAAATCAACTAACGCCACCTGCTCTTTCTCGGCAATATACTGATACATATTAAAAAAGGCTGTGGTGTACAACTTGCCGTAATTACCTGGCAGACGCATACCCAGTAAAAGCACTTGGGCATTTTGTGCCTGTGCCTGGCGAATCATATCCGTAAGGTTTGCCGAGATATGGGTGAGTGATAGGCCACGCAGACCATCATTGCCACCCAATTCAATCACCACATACTCAGGTTTATTTTCAGCCAGCAAATCAGCAAATCGTGCCAAACCGCCCGCAGTGGTTTCGCCACTGATTGAGCCATTCACCACTTTAAAGTCAGCACCCTGCTCGGTTAAGCGCTCTTGCAGTAAGGCAACCCAACCTTGCTGGGTTTCCAGTCCGTAGGCAGCACTGATACTATCGCCCACCACCAAGACAGTTGCAGCTTGTGCGGTGCCCAAAGAGCTCAGCACAATTAAGCATATCGTTGCTATCCATTGACGCATTGGAAACCTCATGACTCATAATATTCTTAGTGCCCAGCACCTTAGCAAAAAGGTTCCTTCAACAGAAGGACAGCTGACAATTCTTGATGACGTATCTTTTACCCTAAAAGCTGGTGATTCGATGGCCATTATAGGCCGTTCTGGTTCAGGCAAATCAACTTTATTAGGTTTACTGGCCGGTCTTGACCTCCCCTCCAGCGGCACAGTGGCCTTAGCCGGACATGACTTGAGCAGTTTAGATGAAGATCAACGAGCCGCGGTACGGGCTGCGCATGTGGGTTTCGTCTTTCAAGCCTTTCTCTTGCTCGACAGTTTAAACGCCTTAGAAAATGTGATGCTACCTTTGGAGTTGGCTGGACATGCCAATCCAGAGCAGCGTGCCCGTGAATTATTGATCCGCGTTGGTTTAGAAAGCCGCTTAAAGCACCCCGTCAATCTTTTGTCTGGTGGCGAACAGCAGCGTGTGGCTTTAGCTCGCGCTTTTGCCACTGAGCCTGAGGTACTCTTTGCCGACGAGCCCACTGGCAACCTTGATAGCCAAACTGGTGAAACCATCACTGAGCTTTTATTTGCGATGAATAAAGAGCTGGGCACCACACTGGTTTTAGTCACCCACGATGACAAACTCGCAGCGCGCTGCCAGCAGTCCCTGCGCTTAGAGGCTGGACGCCAAGTGGAGCAAACATGCAACTGACATTCAGCGTTTTATTAAAACTTGCCGCCAAGCAACTCGTGCGTGAGCGGCGCACTCCCGAGCTGCGTATTTTACTTTTTGCCTTAGTTATCGCCGTTGCCAGTAGTAGCACCATCGGCCATTTCGCTGAACGTCTGCAGGGCGCGATGCAGCTCAGCGCTGGCGAGTTTCTAGCGGCTGATTTAGTTTTATCAAGCAGTGAGCCGCCGCAGCCAGAGCAACTGAACACAGCCCCTAGTCAGCATTTAAACAGCGCACAAACGGTACAATTTGCCAGTATGTTAGCCACGCAAAATGACTTGCAACTGGCCAGCGTTAAGGCCGTGGATAACAGCTACCCATTGCGCGGCCAATTGCGCAGTAGCACCCAGCTATACGCTGAAGAACTCACTGGTGGCCGCCCACAGCCGGGAGAAGTCTGGCTCGATGCTGAACTGCTTAATAGCTTAGCTTTAAGCCTTGGCGATACCGTGCAGATTGGTTCTGCTGAGTTTACTGTGGCGCGCATTTTAACCTATGAACCTGATCGCGCCGGCAACTTACTGAGCTTCACCCCTAGGGCCATGATCAACCAAGCTGATTTAGCCGCTGCTGATGTATTACAGCCCGGTAGCCGTGTGCGTTATCGCCAACTATGGAGTGGTGATGCGGAATTGATCAAACAGCAACGTCAAGCCTTGCAAGACACATTATTGCCCCATCAACGCATGGAAGGCCTAGAGGATGGCAACCAACAAGTCAGCAGCGCTCTAGAGCGGGCTGCCAGCTATTTAAATCTAGCCAGCCTTGCGGCTATTTTACTGGCTGGGGTGGCCGTAGCTTTATCTGCTAACCGCTACGCTCGGCAGCGCTTTGATCAAGCCGCCTTGTTGCGCTGCTTTGGCTTGTCGCGCCGACATACGCTGTGGCTATTTTGTTTGCAATTGCTGCTGCTTGGCTTATTCGCCAGCCTTATTGGCACCCTTATTGGCTGGCTAACGCAGTTCGCCCTGTTTGAGCTATTAGCTAATTTACTGCCAAATGATATTCCCGCCGGTAGTTTGCAGCCCTTCATCACTGGAGTCGCCACCAGCGCGGTAATGCTTGCCGGTTTCGCTTTGCCACCACTGATTTCACTGGGCCGTATTGCCCCACTGCGGGTTTTACGCCGAGATCTAATTCCTCTTGCCCCAGCCACTTGGCTGCTATACGGCAGCGTGTTGATTGCCCTAGGCGCATTAATGTGGCAATTGAACTTAGACATGCGTTTAACCAGTGCCCTACTTGTTGGCGGTGGCGGTGCGGCCTTGGTTTTAGGCACCAGTTTATTTTTTGCTTTAAAAAGCTTACGTTTTTGGCTGGCTAAACGCGGCCTGGCTTGGCGTTTAAGCCTGGGCCACTTACTGCGCTACCCGCTTAACAGTATTGGGCAAATTATGGCATTTGCCTTGATCTTATTATCCATGGCGCTAATCGTTTTATTACGCAGCGAACTGCTAGACAACTGGCAAGCTCAGCTACCCGTGCAAGCGCCGAATCACTTTGCGGTAAATATTTTACCGGCACAACAACCGGCCTTTAGTGCTCACCTTGAGAGCATCAGCAACAATGCTGCGCCGCTCTACCCAGTTATTTTAGGGCGTTTAACTCAGCTCAACGGCCAGCAAGCCTCGCAGCTGTTTGATGCCGACGCTCGCGTGATGCGCACTTTACAGCGTGACTTAAACCTCACCTGGACTGAGCAGTTGCCCGACAACAATCAAGTGGTTGCTGGCCAGTGGTGGTCGGATTCCAGCCCGATGAATATTGCCCAAGGCAGTTATCAGGTGTCACTGGAGCGCGATCTCGCCAAAGAACTGAAAGTTACTGTGGGTGATCAGCTAACCTTCCATATTGGTGGCAAGGACTACCCTGCACACATCAGCAGTCTACGTACAGTTGACTGGAACAGTATGCAGCCCAACTTTTTTGTGATTTTCAACCCACAGCAGATGGGCGACGTTGCCCACACCTACATGACGAGCTTCTACCTACCAGAACATTCTGAGCAAGCACGCATAGACTTATCCAAGCGCTTCCCCAGCGTCAGCTTGTTGCAGGTGGATGCAGTTCTACGTCAGCTGCGTGATATCTTGGCGCAAGTGACTTTAGCAATCGAGTTGATTTTACTCTTTGTGTTGGCGGCGGGGATTACTGTGCTGGTTGCAGGCTTGCAGAGCACCCTGACTGAGCGTGTGCAGCAAGGTGCTTTACTGCGCGCCCTCGGTGCTTCACGCAAATTACTGCTGCAATCGCAGCGCAATGAGTTTGCTTTAATTGGTGCATGTAGCGGTTTACTGGCGTGGCTGGGCTGTGAAATAAGCAGCTATATCCTCTACCGCTTTGCTTTTGACTTAGTTTGGCAGCCGCACCCATGGTTAATTGTTTTACCCATCATTGGTGCCGTACTGATTAGCGCTGTGGGCATGCTCGGCACCCGCCAAGTGGTTCGCAGCAGCCCGCTGCAGATCTTGCGCAACAGTTGATTTGCAACAAGCCCCGCAACCATAAAAATGGCGGCAAGATTAAATAACCTTGCCGCCATTTTCATTACCAAGCAAATGCTCAGAGCACGTACAGCTGCACTGCTGCACTATAAAACCTATGTATTAGCTATTCTTTTTAACTAAGCCAATTAGGAATAGAAGCAAAACTGCACCAACGGTGCCCATCACAATAGAACCTAGCAGTCCGCCAGCAATAATTCCCAACATGCCAAAGACAAAGCCGCCCAACACCGAACCGACGATCCCGACAACAATATTACCGATAATGCCAAAGCCACTGCCTTTATAAATTTTACCTGCTAGCCAACCAACTAACGCACCAATGGCTAAAAATATGATTAAGCTAATAATATCCATATGCTTACCTCTTCTTTGAGTAAAAAAATCAAACGTTTTATAACCCTGCTGGGCCTTGCCAGAGCAAATTTCCAGGCTCCGTCAACAACAGTGCATCTGGACTGAAGAGCTGTCAGCTCAACGCCAAACACGGCCTTAGCTTGCCCACTTCGCTGGTATCCGACAAGCCCTTTTGCACCTGCATAAAGTCATGGTGCTCTTTAGCGTTGCAAATAATAATCACACAGCAACGCTAAAGAGCAGCCTTTACTCTAGACCAGCAGGGCCTCGGGCTCAGCATTGTACTCAATTTTGACAATATACCAGTGCGCTTCACCGTTAGGCGTTTGCACAAAAATGTCTTCATCCACTGTTTTCCCCAGACAGGCTTTAGCCATGGGCGCGCGCAGGGAAATATAATCTTTACGACCATAAACCTCTTCATCGCCAACAATGCGAAAACGAAGGCTGTCTTCGTCGTCATTCTCCAACTCAACCCAAGCACCAAAATAAACCTTGCCCTCTTGCACTGGGTTGTATGGCACCTCTTCAGCCACCTCAAACAGCTTAGTCAAGTGGCGTATTCTGCGGTCAATTTCTCGCAGTTTACGCTTGTTGTATTGGTAATCTGCATTCTCCGAACGGTCGCCAAGACTTGCAGCCCAAGAGACAATTTCTGTGATTTCTGGGCGCAATTCGCGGTGCAGATATTCCAGCTCATTTTTAAGTTTTTTATAGCCTTCAGCGGTCAATAATTTTCTAGTCATACGCAACGCTCAAGTGGGTAATAAATGCTTAGCGGTAAAACAACTAAGCCGCTTATTGCAGTTGCAGATAAGCGGCTTAGGGGTACGACTGTGCGACAGTCAGTTCTTTTGATCAATCAGTAAAGCATGCTTGCCATCTTCTTCTGTTGCATCAATCACAATGGGCTCACTGCTCCACTGCGCATTCATAGCATTATCAGTGTTAGAAACACTGGCCTGCAGTTTGACGCGGGCCATGCTCGACAGCTTCAAGTCAGGCAGCAAGGAATCAGCATCGGTTAAGGTAATGCGCACCGGCAAATCAGCAACCGTTAAACGTTTTGCTGCAATGGGCATCGGTGGACCATTTTCGGCTCGAGCGAACACATACACTGTATCAGTGGCTGCCACTTGCTCGAGTAAGGCATCGGCTAAGGCCACCTCAACCTCCAGCTGATAGTCATTGTCAGCAGCTGCATCGAGTGGGGACGTGGCATTACTGGCCGCGGCCTGCGGGCTATTGGCTAAGGCTGCACGTGCCCGCTCAATACCAGTTTGAATGGCGGCATAAGACGGATCTTGCGGATCAAGACCTTTAGCAAGACGAGTCCACGCATCAATGGCGTCTTGGAAGCGTTGACCCTCAAACGCAGCAATCCCCACTAACCCTAAGCTGGTGGTTTCATTGGGGTCTAAACGCAATGCTTCATCCACTAAAGCTTGCAGCTCAGCTGACCACTGATTGTTATTGGCAAAGTATAGTGCTTGCGCCAATTGCCCCAGCAGGTCGGGCTGACGACCAACCAGCTCAATGGTTTTTTCATAAGCATGTGCCGCTTCCTGAGGACGCTGCTCGGCCATATAGGTGCGACCTAAGAAGTACCAAGCATCCACAGATTCTGGCTGCAATCGCACGGTATCTTCCAGGCGCTGAATCATTTCCGCGGCAGTTTTAGGCTGCTCAGCCAAGCTTAGGGTCAAGGCAACCTTATCGCTAGCGCCCCAATGGAAATACAAACCCAAACCGGCAATCGGCACCAGTAATGCGGCAATCAAGGGGAGCGCATTACCCAAGTTAACACTTTGCTTGGGCCGACCAACATCAGTGTCATCCAATAACTCACGACTGGCCTCCAGCCGCCCTTCCGCAAGCTGTTCTGCAGACAAGGCGCCATTAGCATGCTGCGCTTCTAACTCAGCAATATGCTCTTCATACAAAGCAATATTGAGCGCGGTCCGATCTTCTTCAGTTTGATCTTTACGACCACGGAGTACTGGCCAGAGCAACAAAAGCAATGCTACAACCAGTAGCAGCACCGCGTAAATCCAAAACTGTGTCATAACGATGGGGTATCCTACTTATACTGCTTAAGAATATCTGCCAAGCGATCTTGTTCATCACCGGACAACTGCTGCTCATCTTTACCAACCCGCAAAGAGCGACGACGGCGTAACACAATCACCGCCACCATGAGAAAACCAATCACTAATAAGGCTGCGGGGCCATACCACAAGATCAAAGTGCTTTTATTTACCGGTGGTTTGTAGCGCACAAAATCGCCGTAGCGATCCACCAAAAAGCCGACAATCTCTTCGTTGCTTTGCCCTTCTTCAAGCTTTTTAAAGATTTCATCGCGCATATCCATGGCAATAGGCGCATCAGAATCCGCAATGTTTTGATTTTGACATTTTGGGCAACGCAACTCCTCAACTAAGGTGCGATAACGATCTCGTTCAGCCTGAGTTGAAAAGTCATAGGTATCAATGGAGGCTTGTGCTAGGCCAAGACTAGCCAGCATCAAACCCACAGCATATAGAATGCGCTTCATTGGTCGAGTAACTCCTGGTACATGGGGGCAAACTTCTCACGCCACATACGCTCATCAATCACGCCAGTATGGCGGTGCACAATCTGACCGTTTTTATCCACTAAAAAGGTTTCTGGTGCACCATACACGCCTAATTCAAAACCTAGAGTCCCTTTAGGGTCACTGATATTTAACTGGTAAGGGTTTAAATAGTCTTTTAACCAGCGCTTAGCATCGTCAGTATTGTCTTTGTAGTTAATCCCATGGATCACCACACCTTGTTCTGCTAAGTCATTAAACACTGGGTGCTCAATTTTGCACTCAACGCACCAAGTCGCCCAAACGTTAACCAGGGCTGGACGACCGACGATATCCGCCTCGGTAATTTCAACCGCGGGATCATCCAACGAGCTGGCTGTGAAGGCTGGGAATGCTTTACCCACTAAAGCTGACGGCAATTTACTTGGGTCATTGTTAATGCCAAAGATTGCCATAGCGGCGAACAGCACCACACCAAATACCACGCCTAGCAAGGCGATTAAACGACCTTTAGACATGCGCGCGTTCCTCTTTCTCAGCCAAACCTAGGGTTTCCTTAACTTTCTTAGTCACCTTAACCCGGTAGCGTCTATCCATAGCTGACAACACACCACCAAAAGCAGTTAAGAAGGCGCCCAACCAAATCCAACGTACAAAAGGCTTGATGTGCACACGAATAGCCCAAGCACCATCACCAAGCGGCTCACCCATCGCAACATACAAGTCGCGGGTAAAGCCTGGATCAATACCGGCCTCAGTCATAGGCATTTGCTGTACGACATACAGGCGCTTTTCTGGGTGCAGCAAAGCAATTTCACGGTCATTTTTAAACACGCGAATACTGCCTTTATCAGAAATAAAGTTCGGTCCTTCGTAGTGCTCAGCACCTTCAAAAAAGAAGCGATACCCTCCCATATCTAAGGCGTCACCTGGTGACATTTTTAAATCCCGCTCATCACTGTACTGGCTGGACAGCACTACGCCCACAGCCATCACCACCATGCCTAGGTGACCTAACTGCATCCCCCAGTAACTGCGCGTTAATGAGCGCATACCACGCCATAAGCCGCGATGACGAGTTTTATCGAGGATGTCGCGCACACTGGCTAACAGCACCCAAGCACAGACAAAGAACAGCGCTAACACAGCAATATTAAAGTCGCGGTACAGCACGCTACCAATGCCGCTTAGCACCGCACTTAAAAGTAGAACTGGGCCCAGCATTTTAATTAACCACTGACCAGGCGTGTTCTTCCAGCGCGTAATAATACCCACCCCCATGGCGAACATCAGCACTGCCATCAAGGGTACAAACAAAGCATTAAAGTACGGTGGGCCAACCGAAAGTTTGGCCCCAGTTAATGAGTCAAGAATCAATGGATACAAAGTACCCAACAACACCATTGCGGTGGCGACCACAAGAATAATATTGTTGATCAGCAACAGTGTTTCTTTTGACCAAAAACCAAAGCCAACTTTGCTTTTCACCACCGGCGCACGCAGCACAAACAGCGCTAAAGAGGCTCCCACCACGACCAACAAGAACACTAAGAGAAACACCCCGCGCTCAGGGTCAGCAGCAAAAGCGTGCACCGAGGTTAAAACACCAGAGCGTACTAAGAAGGCGCCGAGCAAGCTTAGCGAGAAAGCAGCAATGGCCAAAAGTACGGTCCAGTTTTTAAACACACCGCGTTTTTCTGTTACGGCCAAAGAGTGAATTAACGCAGTACCGACCAACCATGGCATAAAGGATGCGTTTTCCACAGGGTCCCAGAACCACCAGCCGCCCCAGCCTAATTCGTAGTACGCCCACCATGAGCCCAAGGCAATACCTATGCCTAAAAATGCCCAGGCCACTAATGTCCAAGGGCGCGACCAGCGTGCCCAAGCGGCGTCCAACTTACCGCCCAGTAACGCAGCAATCGCAAAGGCAAAGGCAACCGAGAAGCCCACATAGCCCATATAGAGCATTGGCGGGTGAATAATCAAACCAAAATCCTGCAGCAGCGGGTTAAGGTCACGGCCATCCATCGGCATTTGCGGCAACAAGCGCTCAAAAGGGTTTGAAGTCACAATCAGAAACAGCAAGAAGCCAATACTGATGATACCCATTACCGCTAATACGCGGGCCAGCATTTCTTCCGGTAGTTGCCGCGAAAAGATCGCCACAGCAAAGGTCCAGCCGGCCAAAATCACTGTCCACAACAGCAAAGACCCTTCATGCGCGCCCCAAACCGCACTGAACTTGTAATACCAAGGCAGAGCACTGTTTGAGTTAGAAGCAACATAAGCCACTGAAAAGTCATCAAGCATAAATGACCACGTTAAGCATGCCAGCGCAAATGCTAGAAACAGAAATTGTCCCCAAGCTGCAGGCTGTCCTAAGCTCATCCAGCGGTGATCACCGCGCCAAGCGCCCACTAAAGGAAAGAACGCCTGCACAGCAGCAAAACACAATGCAAGGATCAGAGCTAAGTGACCCAACTCCGGCACATACAACGCCGCACTACTCATTTTGTTTTTTCCTTTTGGCCTTCTTCATAATGTTTGAGCATGCCAGTTTTCTCTAACGCACTGCTCACTTCTGGCGGCATGTAGTTTTCATCATGCTTAGCCAGTACTTGCTCAGCAATCAAAACACCGGAATCATTGAGACGCCCAAGCGCGACAATGCCTTGCCCCTCGCGGAACAAGTCCGGCAGGATACCGCCATAGCGAATGGTCACATCAGCATCACCATCGGTCACCACAAAATCCACATCTAGGGTGTCTGAGTCACGGTGTACCGACCCTACTTTAACCAGCCCGCCGGCACGCAAGCGCACATTTTCCGGTGCCTCACCCGCAGCAATTTGCGTTGGTGTATAAAACAGATTGATATTTTGCTGCATGGCATACAAACCCAAACCCACTGTTGCCGCGACACCCAATAAGATCGCGATAATAATGGTTAAACGTTTCTTACGAATAGGATTCACTGCTGAGCCTCCCGACGCAAACGTCGCGCCTCATTTTTAAAGTACCGTTGACGGGCCAAAAGCGGCAACACCACATTCAACACTAAGATTGCACAACTAATACCATAGGCCGTCCATACATAAAGCCCATGGTTACCCATCGCTAAAAACTCAGAAAACGAATCAAAACTCATACTTTTCTCCCAATCTGCCGTGCCACCTCAGCTTGCGCCCAACGGGTGCGTGATTCTCGGCGTAAAACCTCAAGACGCATCCGCACTAGCAATACCGCGGCAAAGAAACAATAAAAACCAATGGTCATGATCAGTAACGGCAACCACATTTCCATGGGCATGGCCGGCTTTTTAGTCACAGTAAAAGTTGCGGGCTGATGCAGAGTATTCCACCAGTCTACCGAGTACTTGATGATGGGAATATTAACAACACCCACAATAGCCAAAATCGCGCACGCCTTAGCGGCACTATCGCGATTAGTAATGGCCTGCCCTAAGGCAATAATTCCGAAATACAAAAACAACAAAATCAACATAGCGGTTAGGCGCGCATCCCACACCCACCAAGCGCCCCACGTGGGCTTCCCCCAAATTGCACCAGTGACCAAGGCAATAACCGTCATCCACGCACCAATGGGCGCAGCTTGCTGCACAGCCACATCAGCAATTTTCATTTTCCAAACCAAGCCCACGATGCCGGCAATGGCCAAGGAAATATAAGTGGATTGCGCTAAAAAAGCGGCAGGCACATGAATATAAATAATACGAAAGCTATTGCCCTGCTGATAGTCAGGTGGCGCATAGGCCAAACCTAAGACACCGCCAATAACAATCAAGAGCGCAGCGCTGACACTGAGCCAAGGTAGCCAGCGCCCACTTATTTCGTAAAACCACTTAGGCGAGCCTAATTTATGAAACCACGTCCAGTTCATCGAGATACTCACAATTATTCAATATCAACCCTGCAATGCCTGACAGCCGCACTTGCTGTGTCGAGCTTAGTATTACGTATAAAAACATTCAGTTTGGCGCTTATTATTCCCCAACGCTAATGCGCAAACCTGCAGCAATAGCAAAAGGTGCCAACGTCAGGGTCAGCATCATTAGGCTGGCCATCCACAATAAGTACCCTGCGGTGGGCAAGCCTTGTAAAGCTGCTTGAATAACGCCACTGCCTAAAATCAGCACAGGAATGTATAGCGGTAAAATTAATAATGCCAACAATATCCCCCCACGCTTCAAGCCAACGGTCAATGCTGCACCCACGGCACCCAGCAAACTCAAGACTGGCGTACCCAGCAACAAAGACAGCAACAACGTTGGAATACGATCAGCCGGCAAGCCCAGCATTAAAGCCAATAAGGGTGACAACATTACTAAAGCCAAACCACAATACAGCCAATGGGCCAACACCTTAGCAAGAACCAAGACGACCAACGGATGCGGCGAAACGACCCATTGCTCAAGGGAGCCATCTTCAAAGTCACTGCGAAACAAACCGTCCAATGATAACAATACCGCTAACAAAGCTGCTACCCATAGCAAGCCTGGCGATAAGGTTTGTAATAATTGCGACTCTGGACCAACCGCCAAAGGAAAAAGCGCAATCACGATAGCAAAAAACACCAGTGGATTGACCAATTCTGCTGGGCGTCGAAACATCAGGCGAGTCTCGCGCAGCAGCATCAAGGTGAAGACATTGCTCATGATAGCGCCACCTGCCCTAAATCCAGCTCTCGAAATGTACTGGGGACATTTTGTATAGGGTGATGCGTGGTTAACACCACCATCCCGCCATTATTACAATGCTCAGCCAGATGTTTTTCCAGCTGCGTGACCGCATCTTTATCCAGGGCTGTAAAAGGTTCGTCTAAAATCCATAGCGCCGGTGCATCAAGGTATAAGCGTGCTAAACCGACGCGGCGCTGCTGCCCAGCGGATAAAGTGTGACAAGGCACATCCTCAAAACCAGCCAAGCCTACAGCAGCAAGGGCTTGCCAGATTTGCTCACGACTTGCACCATTGTGCAAAGCAGCCAGCCATGTAAGATTTTCTTCAGCAGTTAATAAACCTTTAATCCCAGCGGCATGGCCCAGCCATAACAAATTATGCGCCAATTCATTACGTTGCTGCTCAATACTGATACCTTTAATCAATACATCACCTGCAGTCGGGCGCATAAGACCAGACATCAAGCGCAGCAAGCTGGTTTTACCACTGCCATTGGGGCCACTGATTTGCAGCATATCTTTAGGCTTTACACTGACCTGCAGATGCTCAAACAATAGGCGCCAATCACGCTCACAGGCTAAATCAACAGTTTCAAGATAAGCATCGGTCACAAACACGCCGCCTTGCGTAAAAAACCAAGTCAATTGTATAGAGCAGCTATACTGCCGCTACAGACACTATAAATAAGTTGCGATTATACACAGCTATACAGTTAGCGCAGCGGGCATTTACAAAGCATTTACAATAGGTTGCAATCCAGATGGCCAGTAAAATCCCTTCCTCTCCTCCACCGCCTAGCACCAGCAATGCACAGCGTCCGAGTGCAGCAGTGGCTAATCCGGTATTGCAATTACAGGGCGCTCTACCCGCTCAGTTCAAGACTGGTGACTCGGCACAAGCCCAAGTCCTGGCTTTACGTGAAGCCCAGCAAGCCTTTCAAGTGATGCTGCGCTTGTCACTGAATAACGGCCAGCAACGCACCATTGAAGTACAAACCAGTCAGCCCCTAGCAACTGGCAGCACCCTGAGTGTCACCGCTATATCTACACACCAGCTGAGCTTTAATTTGATCCCTACCCAGCAGGCAGCCGCAGCTACGCGCATTGATACCAGCGCACTGCCACCCGGATCTCTAGTTGAAGGAAAAGTAACTCAGGTTACAGCCAACCCACAAGGCGGCTTTAAAACAGTAATCAGCCTGACCAGTGGCGCCCTAGCCGGACAGCAACTGCAGCTTGATAGTCCTAAGTTATTGCCCCTCAACAGCTTAATCAATGCCCGAGTTGACAATGCCCAGCAACTGACTTTTCAGCCTGTAAATATACGCTTGGAACCTCTAGCAATTAATCAAGAACTGCAAAAACAGTTCAGTCAGCAAGGCTCACTCAGCCAGTTGTTTAGCAGCCTCAGCGGCGTTGCATTATCCAGCCTTTCACCAGAAGCTCAAAAGACCTTGCAACAATTACTTGGCACGCTAATGCCCCTAGATCAGCTTAGCGATCCCAAAAAGCTTGCACAAAGCCTTATTAATAGCGGTGCACAACTGGAAAATCGTTTAGCCAGCGGCGCACTCGACAGCGCCAACCAAGACGTAAAAGCCAACCTTTTGCGCTTAATTGCGCAGCTCATGCCGATGCTACCCAACAGCAACCCTGGCTTAGCCACAACACAAAGCGCAGTACTCGCACAAGCCTTGCCCAGCCTGCTGCGTGATCAACTACTGGGGAATACCCAGGCGCAACTGCACGAACAAGCTTTACGCTTTCCGCTCCCCAGTCGCGTGTTGCAATCTCTAGACAATCCCAATGACTTAGGCGCGCTCTTACGCTTGGCGGCAGCGGCCGTCTCTCGTTTACAGACCCACCAGCTATCAAGCCTTGGGCAAACCCATACCAACAGCGAAGGCACTCAGGTCACGGTTTGGCAAATTGAAATCCCAACCCGCGACCAACACCAGATTGTGCCTTTGCAAATCAAATTTCAGCACGAAGAACCTGCACAAAGTAATGCCGACGAACCTGCAGAAGCTGTGTGGAAAATCGATTTAAGCTTTGATTTAGAGCCGCTGGGGCCGCTGCACATCCAGGCCAACTTACAAGGTGGCGCAATCTCTGGGCAACTTTGGGCGCAACATGGCCCCACCGCCGAGTTAATTGACCATGAGCTCGAGCACTTACGTGAGCGTTTACTGGGTATCGGTCTCACCGTAAAAGATTTAAGCTGCCGCCAAGGCGTACCTGCTCAGGGTGCGAAAACTGCTCTACAGCAACGTTGGATTGATGATTTAGCATGACTAAAGCCAGTGAAAAACAAGCTATTGCCTTAAAATATGATGGCGAAAACGCTCCCAACCTAACGGCCAAAGGCAATGACGCCCTCGCTGAAGAAATTTTACAAATTGCCCGTGAAAACGATGTTCCCATTTATGAAAACGCTGATTTAGTGCGTTTACTGGCGCGCTTAGAGCTCGGCGACGCCATTCCAGAATCCCTGTACCACACCATCGCTGAAATTATCGCCTTCGCTTGGTACTTAAAAGGCAAAGCACCAAAAGGCTTTTACAGCAAGAAGCCCAACGCCGACACGTCTTTATTACTGCCACAGCCGCCGCGAAATGACAGCAAGTAGACTGCAGCCTAAGCAATCACTGCAGCGCTCAACCGAATAGCCCGGCAAACGGTTGATGCATGCGTGCCGAGTAATACATCCCAGCAAAACAGCATAAAGCTGCGATATAGGCCAACCAGCGCAGCTTTAAACTGTACTTATGCCGAAAGGCTAGCACCCCAAACAACACATACAGCACCAGCAGTACGAGCTTTGCTTGCAACCAAGCTGCCGACAAAGGTGCAAAATTTAGCGTCAATAAAAGCCATAGTGCTGCCAGCAGCAAACAGCTGTCCACTACATAGCTGCCGCGATTAACCTGTCGCTGCAGCACACCACCAGCACCCAACAGCAAAACCCACAAACCGCGCAGCACAAACAAAGTACCGCTCAGTATCGCTAGGCCAATGTGTATATTTTTAATCAGCAAATAGTGCTCGGCAAACATATTCCTCTCCTTGACTGCAGTTGGCACTCGAACGCTAGGCACACCGAGGCATACCTCTGCACCCACTCAATCACAGTCTAAGGCTTAAATATCGACGCAAGCTTGATTAAAAATAGGGGTATTAAATTGATTACTCTGCACTGGGCGACTATTACTCCAACCACTCAGCAAGCACAATGCACTCTACTCAGCGGTTTCAGCCCAAAAACAAGGGTTAACTGCGGAATCAAAAGAAGGGAAATAAACGAGCAGGCATAAAA
>JAAYTE010000033.1 GCA_012518175.1 Gammaproteobacteria bacterium
ACTTCTTCACGATTTTTCATCGCTGCCATGCCCACTTTCATGGTGATGTCGCCCCACTCTTTGTTCAGCTCAGCCAGAGGCTTAACGAACTCTTGAATGTCTTCATTGGCGTCATTGGCTTTGCAGAAGGTGTGCACAATTTTAGTAAAGCCTTTGAGTGCTTCACCCTGGGTCATCAGAACTTTACGACCTAATAAGTCGAGCGCCTGAATTCCAGTGGTACCTTCATACAGCATAGAGATGCGGCTGTCGCGAACGTTTTGCTCCATGCCCCACTCAGAAATATAACCGTGGCCACCGTAAATCTGGATACCGTGGTTAGCTGCTTCAAAGCCCACTTCAGTCATAAAGGCTTTGGCAATTGGCGTTAAGAAAGCCAGCATGCTATCTGCTGCTTTACGCTCTTCTTCATCAGTGCTGCGCTGCATGATGTCAACTTGCTGTGCTGCGTAGTACAGCATGGCGCGGTTGCCTTCAGTCAGAGCTTTGATGGTCAGTAGCATGCGACGTACATCAGGGTGCACGATGATTGGGTCAGCTGCTTTTTCAGGGAACTTAGCACCTGTCAGTGAGCGCATTTGTAAGCGGTCACGGGCATATTCAATACCGCCTTGGAAAGCCACTTCAGAGTGAGCTAAACCTTGCAGTGCAGTACCGATACGTGCAGTGTTCATAAAGGTGAACATGCAGTTCAAGCCTTTATTTTCAGGGCCGATGAGGAAGCCTTTGGCACCGTCAAAGTTCATCACGCAAGTCGAGTTACCGTGAATACCCATTTTGTGTTCGATCGAACCACAGGTTACACCGTTGCGCTCACCAACACCGCCTTCCGCGTTAGGCAGGAACTTGGGTACGATAAACAGTGAAATGCCTTTGGTGCCTTGTGGTGCGCCATCAATGCGGGCAATCACAATGTGCACAATGTTATCTGCTAGGTCATGCTCACCGGCAGAAATAAATATTTTCGTACCCGTGATTGCGTAGCTGCCATCTTCTTGTGGTTCTGCTTTAGTGCGCAGCATGCCCAAGTCCGTACCACAGTGTGGCTCGGTTAAGCACATGGTGCCGGTCCACTCGCCTGATACCAGTTTGCTCAGGTAAGTCGCTTGTTGCTCTTCAGTACCGTGGGCGTGCAAAGTATTCATCGCACCGTGGGAAAGGCCTGGGTACATACCCCATGACCAGTTGGCTTGACCAACCATCTCACTGATAGAAATGCCCAAAGACTCAGGCAAACCTTGACCACCGTGCTCAACATCGTGAGCTAGGCTTGGCCAGCCGCCTTCAACATATTGTTGGTACGCTTCTTTAAAGCCAGTAGGTGTTTTAACGCCATCGGCAGACCATGTGCAGCCTTCTGTATCGCCCACACGGTTTAGTGGACCAATCACGTTCTCACAGAATTTTGCGCCTTCTTCTAGAATCGCGCTAACCATATCTGGAGTGGCATCTTCACAGCCAGGCAGCTTTGCATAGTGTTCTGGGTAGCCTAATAGTTCATCACGAACGAAACGAATATCACGCAAGGGGGCTTTATATTCAGCCATAGCTCTAAACCTCTACAGTGGAGACTTTATTTAGTTGGCCTAGACAGCTAAGCGTAGGCCTATTGTTAAGCAGCGCAGTTAAAAATACGCATACAAAGTATTAATCAAACGACTGTTTGAAAGTTACGGCTCAATCGTATTCTTGTCAAGCACTGCTGACGGACTTTATTTAAATTATTTATTCAGGCTTGGATATCAATCAGGGTACCGAGGGATTCTTCTGCAGTACTGAGGACTTTAGCGCCCAGCTCGCTCATCTGTTTAGCCTGCTCTAATTGCATCAGTTGTTCGGTGATATTTGCCAGATCAATACTGGGTGCAGTTGCTGCAGCTGATGAGCTGGCTGAGTTTTGACTGGACTGAGCGATAGCTTGGGCGGCATTGGCCAGTTGCTCTTGGCCTGTTTTGATTGCGGATAAACCCGCTGAGAATACATTTGCTGAGATTTGCATAGGGTGGCCTCCTATTGCTTGCTGCGCTGAAAGTTACGGCAACCGACTTTAAGTATAGGGTAAAACAGTTAGCAAACTAGGGGTAGCGCTTAAAGGCTGTGGATAAGCCACTCACCGAGCTGCTGAACCCGTTGTTCATGTTGGTTTTTGTGCGCCAGTAGTACCAGCTTAGCAGAGGTTTCAATAAAGCCCCATGGGGCAATTAGGCGGCCATTGGCAATGTCACTGCGTACTAAGTGCTCTGGCGCAATAGCCACCCCCAAACCTGACACTGCTGCCTCTAATAAATAGTACAGGTGCTCAAAGCCCTGTGCATAACTTAAGTCTGTGGCGTCAAGCTGCTGTGCTTTGGCCCATTGCGGCCAAGCCTGCGGCCGTGAACGGGTAAATAATAAGGGCTCTTGCAGTAATTGCGCAGGGCTGGCAGTTTGCAGTATTGCCGCGTGCTGATACAGCGGACTGAGCACGGGGCCAATGCGTTCATTATCCAAGGTATAGGCTAGCATATTGTCAGGACAGGGTTGGTCTAGGAACAGTAAGCTGGCGTCAGCGTCAGAGCGCTGTAAGTTACTGTCATCGCTGGCGCTGGTGATCACTTGCAGACGTAAATCCGGCAAATCCCGTTGTAATTGTTCTAGGCGTGGTATGAGCCAGCGTGCGAGCAAGCTCCCGGGGCAAGCCAGGACAAAGGGTGCTTGTTGGGTTTGCTGTCGAATAGCCACACAGGCACTGTGAATCTGCGCAAAAGCAGCCGTACTGGCCTCATACAGTTGTGAACCCGCATCTGTGAGTTTAATGCCACGCCCGTGTTTCGCCAGCAAGCTCACAGCTAAGTGCTCCTCCAACTGTTTCACTTGGCGGCTCACTGCTCCGTGGGTCACGTGCAACTCTTTAGCAGCTAAGCTAATACTTTGTAAGCGCGCGCTGGCTTCAAAAGCTTTTAACGCATTCAGTGGCGGCAAATTGAAATTGTCAGACATGTGAGTTTTCCTAACGTATTGCTGCAATCATATCGCTTTTCCTTAGTAAGGCTATCAGGTAGTTTAGTTGCTATAGAACTGTATTGAAGTCAATTGTGGAGCGGGTAATGAGTATATTTAGTGAGAGCCCCGATAAGCGTGGTTTATTTGGTGACTTTGGTGGCCAGTATGTTGCTGAAACATTGATGCCATTGATTCTTGATCTAGGCCGTGAGTACGAAAAAGCTAAAGACGACCCGGCTTTCCAAGAAGAGTTAGCGTATTTTCAACGTGACTATGTGGGCCGTCCGAGCCCTTTGTATTTTGCTGAACGCCTCACTGAGTACTGTGGTGGAGCAAAAATCTTCCTTAAGCGTGAAGAACTCAACCATACCGGTGCGCATAAAATTAATAACTGTATTGGCCAAATTCTACTGGCCCGGCGGATGGGTAAAAAGCGCATTATTGCTGAGACCGGTGCTGGTATGCATGGTGTCGCTACTGCAACTGTGGCAGCGCGTTTTGGTTTGCAGTGTGTGATTTACATGGGCACCACTGATATTGATCGCCAAGAAGCCAACGTCTTTCGCATGCGTTTACTGGGTGCAGAAGTACGCCCAGTGGTGGCTGGTACTGGCACTCTAAAAGATGCAATGAATGAAGCTTTGCGCGACTGGGTGACCAATGTAGCCGATACTTACTACCTAATTGGCACGGTGGCCGGTCCACACCCCTATCCAGCTATGGTGCGAGATTTCCAAGCGGTAATTGGTAAGGAAACCCGTAGTCAGTTACAGGAACAAGAAGGCCGTCTGCCCGATAGTCTGGTGGCCTGTATTGGTGGTGGCTCTAATGCCTTGGGTTTATTTCACCCATTTTTAGAAGATGACAGCGTAAAAATTATCGGTGTTGAAGCGGCTGGTCGCGGACTTAAAACCGGTGCACATGCGGCAAGTTTACAAGGTGGCACACCCGGTGTGTTACACGGTAATCGCACTTACCTGCTGCAAGATGAAGATGGACAAATCACCGATGCGCACTCCATTTCTGCTGGACTGGATTACCCAGGTATTGGTCCTGAGCATTCATGGTTGCATGATATTGGTCGCGTGGAATACACCTCGATTGAAGATGATGAAGCCATGGCGGCCTTTCATAAGTGCTGCAAACTGGAAGGTATTATTCCCGCGCTGGAGTCTTCCCATGCCTTAGCAGAGGTGTTTAAACGCGCGCCACAACTGCCTAAAGATCATTTAATGGTGGTGAACTTATCCGGCCGTGGCGACAAAGATATGCAAACGGTAATGCATCACTTTGAGAAACAGGAGCAATCAGTATGAGCCGCATTGAAACGTGTTTTGCCGAGTTAAAAAAACAAAACCGTGCTGCATTAGTTACTTTTGTCACCGCAGGTGATCCAGATTACGCAACTGCCATGCGCATTTTTAAAGGTTTGCCCGCTGCTGGCGCAGATGTGATTGAGTTGGGTATGCCCTTTACTGATCCCATGGCTGATGGCCCAGCAATTCAGTTGGCCAATATACGTTCGTTAAAAAATGGCCAGACTTTGGCGAAAACCTTACAGATGGTCAGTGAGTTCCGCCAAGATAATCAACATACACCTGTGGTACTCATGGGTTACTTTAACCCTATCCATCATTATGGTGTGCCACGCTTTATTGCAGATGCGAAGAGTGCTGGTGTGGATGGTTTGATTATTGTTGATCTACCACCTGAGCATAATGATGATTTCTGTGATCCGGCTCAGGCTGCTGGTTTAGACTTTATCCGTTTAACCACGCCAACCACCGATGATGTGCGTTTACCCAAGGTGTTGAGCAATAGCTCCGGTTTTGTCTATTACGTTTCGGTTGCCGGGGTTACAGGTGGTAACTCCGCGACTATGGAGCATATTGAAGAAGCAGTAGCGCGTTTGCGTCGCCATACCAAGCTGCCGGTGTGCATTGGTTTTGGTATCCGTACCCCAGAGCATGCCGCCAATATCGCTCGCTTAGCCGATGGTGCGGTGGTGGGTTCGGCTTTTGTTGATTTGATTGAGCAGGCAGGTACTGCCGATGAAGCGGTAGAGGGTGTCTTAGCTCGTTGCCGTGCCATTGCCAACGGTGTTCACCATGCGCGTGAATAACGCACAGTGAACACTGATTAAGCGCTGAGATGTGCTTAAGGGCGTGGGCCGAACAGCTCAATGAGTTGTTCGCCCTGTGGCGCACCCGGGTGCATTTGCATCATGCCGGTTTCGTCCAGGTACAAAATAGCAGGGGTACCGCTGGCGCCAACACTGCTCATAAGTTGGTGGTTCTTATCTAGCATGCTGCGCTGCTCAGGGGTAACTGTTTTAGCTTCTTTAGCTGGTGCTTTACCGCTTTCATTACCTTTTAAAGCTGCTGCGCGGTCTTTAGCGCCCAGTAAAAATGCTGCTTTCTTTTGGCTACTCTCGCCGAGGGTGCCAACCATTATATGGCGAATCTGTACTTTGCCAGCATCAACCCAAGGGCGTGCATCATTCCAGAAGCGCTTGCAGTACGGACAGTTGGGGTCGGTAAAGGCATAGACAATGGTTTCTGCAGTGTCAGAGCCATCGGCAATCCAAGTGCTTTCTTTGAGCTTTTCCCACATGATTTTGCTTTGTGGGCGGCTGACTTTTTCTTCTAGCACAGCACCGGTTAAATCATCACCCTGGGCGTTCAGCAAGCTACCAATGAGCGCGTGCTCACCATCTGCAGTGACATAGAGCGCCAGTGGTCGACCGTTATATAAAGCGGTATAACCGGTCAATCCGCTGGGTGCATCAAAGCGCTCTAGAACTTCGATACCACGCTCACGCATGGCCTCTACCGGTGCTGGATAATCTTGCGCCTGAGCTATGACCGGTAAGGTCAACAGAGCCAGTGCAGGTAGGATTTTTTTTAATGTCATGGTTGTTCCTCTAGTTTTATTTGCTGATCTTCAGAGCTAATGTGGCGTAACGCATGCTTTAAACTGGCATGGGATAGCTCACCTAAATGATTGTTTTTTAATAGGCCATCGGCGCTGTAAAACAGTGTGGTGGGTAACGATAAAGAGCCTACAGCTTGGCCTACACGGCCACCGCTATCGAGTAAGTTGTTGTCTAAGCTCAGTTGTTGCTGGGCTAAAAACTTATTGACCAAGGCCTGCCCTTCTCCCTGGTTAACAAAAACAAAACGAATATCTGGGTTGGCAGCTTGCGCGGCAGCCAGTACCGGCATTTCCCGTCGGCAGGGTGGACACCAAGTGGCCCAAAGGTTTATGACCAGTGGCTTACCGGCTAAATCTTGCAGTGACAGCGGTTGACCGTCAATATCGCGTACGGAAATGTCGGGGATCGCTTGGCTGCTTTGCAAAGCATTGAGCACCGCAAGGCTGGCGCCCCATGCAATTAGACCAATACAGACACCTATGGCTAATGGTGCCCGTAATGCGGCTTGTCGCCATGCTTTATAAATGCCCACTAAGACTGCGGCGATAATCCCTGGCAAAAGTAAAAAACCGCCATCACGAATATCAAGCATCTGCACAATGCTGTCGTATTGGTCCGCGTATTGGCTGATAAATGCACCGCGCGCGGCCAATGCACCGACGATTAACATGCTAAATAAAGCCGCTTCAGGGTTAGTGCCGCGCTTTCTACCAATCAACCAGCCACTGAACCAAGCAATAAAAAAAGCGCCATAGAGTAAGGCTAAGTTCATTGGGATGGCGATTGGACCTAAATTGAAACTCAACATTAACTGTCCTCTTGCGCACTGTTTAAGTGGCGTAAAAATTCATTAGCCGATACTTCACCAGTGATGCGTTGGGTGCGCTGCTCGTCGCCTTGTGGGTCGATAAACATGAAGGTTGGTGGCCCCATGATTTTTAGTTCTTGCATCAACTTTTGCTGGTCGGCTGTATTCAAGGTTACGTCCATTTGCAGTAGGCGGAAACCCGCCAAGGCATCTTGAACCTCAGCTTTAGCAAATACGGTTTTCTCCATGACTTTGCAGGACACGCACCAGTCGGCATAGAAATCCAATAACACCCACTGACCGTCTTGCTCAGCTTGCTGCAGTTGTGCTTGCAATTGTGCGACATCGGTTATGCGTTGCATCTGGAAACTGCTGTTGGCTGCAGGGTTGGCTGGTGCGCTGAAGTTTTCCAGCGGCTGCAGTGGATCAGTACCACCCGCGGCGGCACCAAACAGCATAATGCCACCCCAAAGGCCAAGCAGTAAGGCAATATAGCGGCTTAAAAAGCGCCAGTTAGTACGCTCCATGCTGCCCACTTGTACGGCAATGGCTAAGATTAACGCACCCCATAGGCCTAAAAATAGTGGGCCGCTGAGCACCGGGCGCACCACGATAATGGCTGTGGCCAGTAATGCATAACCGAATACGCGGTTAATGTTCTCCATCCAGTTCCCCGGTTTAGGTAACCAGCGCATGCCAATCGTAATGGCTAGTAATAAGGGAATACCACTACCCAAGCCCAGAGAGAAAAGCGCTAAACCACCACGTACACCGTCACCACTTTGGGCGATATAGAGCAAGGCTCCGGCCAGTGGTGCTGTCATGCAAGGGCCGACTAAGAGAGCGGACAATGCACCTAGACTGGCTGCCCCCAGTAAGCTGCCACCTTTAATATTTTGATCCGCACCCTGTAAGCGCTCGCGGATAAAGGCTGGTAACTGTAAGGTGAATAAACCAAATTGAGCTAAGGCTAAAAGTATAAAAATACCGGCAAAAGGTATTAATAACCAAGGTTGCTGTAAGGCGGCAGCAAGGTTGCTACCGAGGCTGGCAGCCAGTACACCTAAAGCGGCATAGACCAATGCCATGGGTAAAATAAAGGCTACGCCGAGTTTTGCGCCATGCCAGCCGCCACTTTTAGCACCACCAATAACACTGGTTAGAATCGGCAGCATCGGCAGCATACAAGGGGTAAACGCAAGCAAGACCCCCATCATAAAGAAGGCGGCTATATTCAACAGCAGTCCTGAGTCTGCTAAGCGCTCAGCAATGGATTGGTCTTCAGCTAAGGCTGAGTTTGTAGTTGACTGAGTTGTGCTGTCGGTAGTTGCAGAGCCTGCTTCAGCACCGACTGTTGCCGTTTGTGGTGGGTAGCAGAGACCAGCATCGGCACAGCCCTGCCAGGTCACTTCAAGTGGTCGTGCGACATCGGCATCAATGGGTAACTGGAGCAGTTGCCGATAAATTTGCGTCTCACCAAAAAACTCATCGGAATGGTCAATGCCTTCAGGGAAGTCCAACTCGAGCAGTTGACCATTGGCATCAGTAACTTTGGTTCTGTCTTTGTAAAGGTAGTGTTTATCTGTAATCTGCCAGACCAGCAAGTTAGGCTCTATATCCTCTATCACTTCAAAGCGAAAGGCTTCTTCGACGGGCAGAAAGTCTTGCTGATTGGTGGTAAAGGCATGCGTTAAGCTGCTCAGTGTCAGCAAAAACGCAATAAATATATACCGCATACGTGCTCTTCCTATTAGATTTACGCACATTATGAGCGTATGCCATTAAGACAATATTAACGGTTAAGTTATGTTGCATATATTGTAGGCTATGTTGACTATTTTATATGCCTATAGTGTTTTGCTTATAGTGAGGGTTGGCTAAGTTATGCATATTTTACTGGTCGAGGATGATCCTTTGATTGCTCAGGGTTTACTGGCTGGTTTGCAGTTGCAGGGCTTCACTTTGGACCATATGGCGCATGCAGCCGCGGCTGAGCAGGCGTTACAGTTGGGGCATTTTGATGCGGTGATTCTTGATCTGGGTTTACCTGATGAGGATGGACTGGAGTTATTAACGCGGCTTCGTAATCAGGGTAAAGACTTACCTGTTTTGATTTTAAGTGCCCGTGATTCAGTGGTGCAGCGGGTTGCTGGTCTGCAAGCTGGTGCCGATGATTACTTGCTCAAGCCGTTTGATTTGCGAGAGTTAGCGGCGCGCTTGCATAGCTTGCTGCGACGCAGTGGTGGGCGCAGTACAAATTTGATTGAGCATCACGGTTTAAGTTTTAACCCAGCAACCCGAGAAGTGACTTTGCATGGGCAAACCGTGGCTCTATCGCGGCGTGAGCAAGCTTTGCTGGGTGCTCTGCTGCAAAACCCAGGACACATTTTAAGCGCCGAACAATTGCAGGACAGTTTGTATGGTTTAGGCGATGGCGTGGAGAGTAATGCGATTAATGTGCACATTTATAACTTGCGCCGCAAGCTGGGCAGTGAAGTGGTAAAAACTGTGCGCGGCTTAGGTTATCGAATGGGAGTACCCCGTGAGTCTACGTAATCGATTACTGCTTATTTTAGGTGGCACTTTTATTGTATTGTGGAGCTTGGCCGCGTTGTGGTTATTGGGTGATTTGCGCCGTGAAGTCACTGTGGCTTTGGATGAGCGTTTAGCCTCTTCTGCGCGTATGGTGGCCGGTCTGTTAGAACAATTACCGCAGCCGCTACCGGCTAATCAGTCAAGCCCACTCAGCGCCATAGAATTGGGTTTGCAAAGCGGTTTGGTCTGCCAAGTGCGCTCTCTGCGCGGTGAAGTGATTGTGCATACACCCAATACACCAGAGGCAACTTTAGCCGAGCACGGGGTGGGTTTTCATGATGTCAGTATTGGCGATGAGCGTTGGCGTAGTTTTACCTTAAAGCGTCAACATTTATGGGTCACCACCGCAGATCGTATTGGTGAGCGTGAAACCCTGCAGTCAGCTATTTTAATTGCCGCTGCCCTCCCCGTAGCCTTGGCTTTGCTGGGTAGTTTAGTGCTGATTTGGTTTGGAATTGGACGCGGCTTATCACCCTTACAGACTTTACGATCTGTGCTAGAAAAGCGCGATGCTGGGGATTTACAGCCAGTGTATGTG
>JAAYTE010000004.1 GCA_012518175.1 Gammaproteobacteria bacterium
AGAACTGGCTAAATAACTATTGTGAGCCGGGTGATGCGCAAACCTGTTTAGCGGTTAAGTTAAGCGCAGAGGTTGCAGACTTGTCGGAAGCAATGCGTATTACCTTGCGCGACGGCACTGATCAAGTCATTGCACGCTTAATCCGCTGCTTAGAGCAAGGGCAGCAGGATGGCTCGCTACCACCACAGATCAATGCCCAGCAAACCGCTACAGCGCTGTATCAGCTTTGGTTGGGGGCGAGCTTATTGAGTAAGCTGCACCGTAATAACCAGCCTTTAGTCAGCGCAATGCTGACTACCGAGGCTATGCTGGCTGGTGCTTAACCGGCGTTGGATGATTTGCTGCCTTAGCGTATTAAAACTGCTGGTGCAGAGCTGTTCAACCTGTTGTGCTAATTAGGCAAGATTTTAGTTGGCTTGAACCTGATTGTTAATCAGAACGGGGCTGTAATAATTCTCTAGACGACTGGTCTAATTTTGTATATAGTACGCCCATTGCGCCGTAAACTGTAGCAAAAGTCAGAGGCCGTGAGCCTGTGTAGTGCAGGTGGCCCTTGGCTTTTGTTGGCAGCTAAGGCTAACAAACACTCTTTTTTCTAGGCGACTGGTCTATTTTTTAGCGGTTTAACACTGCTGACTAGGTATATATCAGGCGTTTAGTGCCGTAATGGGAAACCGTAAATGAATACAGATAGCTTATTTGAGCCGCTGCAACTTGGCCGCCACACCTTGAACAACCGCGTGGTATTACCGCCTTTGACCCGTTCACGCAGCACCCAGCCGGGTAATATTGCCAATGAGCTGATGGCCACCTATTACCAGCAGCGGGCCGGTGCTGGGCTAATGATTACTGAGGGCACGCAAATTGAGCCGCGCGGCCAAGGTTATGCTTGGACACCGGGGATTTACAGCCCAGAACAGATTGCAGGCTGGCGTAAAGTAACCGACGCTGTGCATGCACAAGGTAATATTATTTTTGCCCAACTGTGGCATGTGGGGCGTGTGTCACATACCTCCTTGCAGCCCGACGGTGCTGCGCCTGTGGCACCTTCAGCAATTGCTGCTAATAATGTCAAAGTGTTTATTGAAACCGGACCCGGTAGCGGTACTCTCGCCGAGCCGTCAATGCCGCGGGCATTAACCACAGCAGAGGTTAAAGAGTTGGTGCAGCTTTACGCACAAGCCGCGCGTAATGCGTTAAGTGCCGGTTTTGACGGTGTTGAGCTGCATTGCGCCAATGGTTATCTGGTCAATCAGTTTATTTCTGAGCACAGCAACCAGCGTGACGATGAGTACGGTGGTTCGCTGCACAATCGATTACGCTTCTTGCGTGAAATCGTTGCCGCTGTTGCTGAGGTGGTGGGCGCAGACCGTTTAGGCGTACGCTTTGCTCCGCTGTTTGCCAGTACCGAAGAAGACCGTGTGTATATGGGGCTGGTAGAAACAGATCCACACAACACTTATATAGAGGCCATTAAGGTGTTGGAAGAGGCGGGTATTGCCTACTTATCCATTGCTGAAGCTGATTGGGATAATGCGCCAGAGTTGTCGGATGACTTTCGTCGAGAAGTAAGACAGACCTTCAGTGGTCGCATTATTTATGCCGGACGTTATACCGTCGAGCGCGGTGTAAAAACCTTGGCTGCAGGGCTTGGTGATCTGATTGCCTTTGGCCGGCCATTTATTGCCAATCCAGACTTACCGCAGCGCATTGCCAATGGCTGGCCGCTCAATCCAGTTGATCCGGCGACCATGTATGGCGGTACGGCAGAGGGTTATACTGATTACCCTGTCTATCAAGCAGAGTAGTCCTGATTGCTCGTTTTGTTACCTGAGCATTGCTGCAGTTCATTGAGTTTGCAGGTGCGTTGGATGCTCAGCTACTGCTGCATATCGGCCCCACAGCTTACGGCTGCTGGGGCTGTTGAGTTTGTGCTCACTCAGCGCTGCGCTCGACCAATGCTGGAAAAACCCGCGCCCACTCTTCAAAACCACCATCCATACTGTACAAATCGCTAAAGTCTTGGCCATGTAAGTAGGCTGCTGCGCTTTGGCTGGAGTGGCCGTGATAGCAGATCACAATGGTAGGGGCATCCAAGTCGGCATGGGCAATAAACTCCGCCAGAGATTGGTTATCAAGATGAATAGCTGCGCTGGGGTGACCGTTGGCAAAGCTTTCTGGGTCGCGTATATCGACCATCACGGCGCCATCGGCACAGAGCTGCTGGGCTTGTTGAACATTGATTCGTTGAAAAGCGTGCATGGAATCCTCGTGCAAAATTGGGAGTTACTGAGCTGGCGCGCAGCTGCAGCGCTCGAAGTGTTGGCTGTCAATATTATACAGTGACATTTGCCCACCCCAGACACAGCCAGTATCAAGGGCAATGGTGTTAGGGGCAGGGCAACGGCCTTCCAGTGCCGCCCAATGACCAAATAAAACAGTGTCATGGCGGGATGCGCGCTGTGGGTGACTGAACCAGGGCGCAAAGCCTTTAGGTGCTGAGTCTATGCCTTCTTTGGCTTTAAGTTCTAATTGGCCATCTGGGCTGCAAAAACGCATGCGGGTGAAGTAATTGGTGATCAGTCGCAAACGCTCGATGCCTGTTAGCCCGTCGTGCCACATATTTGGCTGATCGCCGTACATACCGTCTAAATAGGTCTGATAAAGGCTGTCATCGCGTAATACCTTGTGCACTTCTGCGGCGCGGGCGAGGGCCTCGGCAATGCTCCACTGTGGGGCAATTCCGGCATGGACCATGCTGATATTACGTTCGGCATCATGGTGCATCAGTGGTAACTGGCGTAACCAGAACAGCAGGTCAGCACAGTCCGGCGCATTCAGCACCTCACGTAAAGTGTCTTTCTTTTTGAGCCGTGCAGTATGGTTCGCGATGGCCAGCAAGTGCAGGTCATGATTGCCCAGTACGCTGATCACAGAGTCGCGCATGGCATACAGAAAACGCAATGTTTCTAAGGATTGCGGGCCGCGGTTGACTAAGTCGCCAACCAGCCATAGTTGGTCTTGGCTGGGGTCAAAATTAACTCTATCGAGTAAGCATTTGAGTGGTGCTAAACAGCCTTGTACATCGCCAACAGCGTATGTCGCCATTAATGTAAAGCTCCTGGTACGGCTAAACCAAAGGGGGCAATGGGTGCTTCAAACTCTTCGCCGTCTTCAGCGCGCATGGTGAAACTGCCCTGCATGCTGCCCACCGCAGTGGTCATCAGAGTACCGCTGCTGTAGCTGAATTCATCGTCAGCATCGATCACAGGCTGCTCGCCAACCACACCAGAGCCGCGGACTTCTTGGGTTTTGCCGTTGCCATCGGTAATGATCCAGTGGCGGCTTAATAGTTGTGCTGAGTGCTCACCGTTGTTACGGATGGTGATGTCATAGGCAAACACATAGCGGTTATCTTCAGGGTGTGAGTGTTCGGCTAAGTAGCGCGTATTCACACTGATACTGATTGTATTGCTCAGATAATTCATAGTGTACTCAAGGTGACTCTGCTGCTTGTAGCGCGGTGAATTGATCAGCTAAACGCACAAAAGCAGCAATATCTAGTTGTTCAGGTCGTAAGCTGCCATCTACTCCAGCCGCGGCGATGGCCTCGGCTGGTAAGACATTTTTCAAGGTGTTGCGCAGGGTTTTACGACGCTGATTAAAGGCTTCGCGGACAATACGATCCAGTGCGCGGGCATCTTGGGCTTGGTGGGGGAGCTCAGTGTGTGGGGTGAGGCGCACAATGGCTGAATCCACTTTAGGTGGCGGGCTAAATGAGCCTGGGCCCACATTAAATAAATGCTCCACTCGGCAATGGTACTGCACCATAATGGATAAGCGTCCCCAGTCACCGCCGCCGGGTTTGGCCGCCATGCGTTCAACCACTTCTTTTTGCAGCATAAAGTGCATGTCGTGGACTAAGTGGGCATTGTCCAGCAGGTGAAAAATAAGTGGAGTGGAAATATTGTAGGGTAGGTTACCCACTACGCGCAGGCTGGCTGGCGCAGGATCAAGGCGGGCAAAATCAAACTTAAGTGCATCGCCCTCGTGCAAAGTGAAGTTCGGCGCAAGGGCAAACTTTACTTTGAGAATGGAAACTAAGTCGAGGTCAATTTCAATGACATCGAGCTTGGCACCGCTGTTGACTAAGCTTTCAGTCAGGGCACCTTGGCCTGGGCCAATTTCTAGTAGGTGTTGCTCTGCGCGAGGCGAAATAGCGCGAATAATGCGATCAATCACGCCAGTATCGTGCAAGAAGTTTTGACCAAAACGCTTACGGGCGCGGTGTTGATAGATCTGGGACATTCGGCTGCTCCAATTGACAAGCGCAATAGTTTAGCAAAAAACCAGCAATGCTTCGCTTTTATCGATTATTGCTGTTGAAAAATAGCGAGGCGTGAGCCGGACATCTGCAGCAGTAACGAAGCCATACTGGTCCAAGCATCACCAATGGTTTGCCCTTTACTCTGCTCGTCAATTAACTGGGCGTCTTTAAGGAGCCGTTGCCACTGTGCGCCAGAAAGACGCTTCAAAGCTCGTGCGAAAAGCGGTTTGCGCGCCGCTGGCCAAACGCGCGATAAGGCACGATCAAGGCTAGTGCCTTGGCTGGTTTGCTGCGACAGGGTAGTAAGCTGGCGAATATCACGGGCTACCGCCCAAAGAATAATCGGCATTTCCACGCCTTCACTGCGCAAGCCAGCTAAAATACGCAGGCTGCGCTCGGTATCACCTTCCAGCGCAGCATCGACTAAGCCAAATACATCATAGCGGGCGCTATCGGCAATACTGGCTTGGATGGTTTCTAGGTCCAGATGCTTACTGTTACTCAGCAGTTTGAGCTTTTCGATTTCTTGCACAGCAGCCAATAAGTTGCCTTCTGTGCGGGCCACAATTAGATCAATAGCCTCTGGGTCCGCGCTTAAACCTTGCTGGGCTAGGCGCTGATTAATCCAGTTGGGTAACTGCTCTATATTGACATTGGCTAGCTGAATAAAACCGCAGAGGGCGCTGTCCATTAAGGCTTTGGCCCACTTGCTGCGCAACGTGCTGGCATCAAGGCGTGGCACATTGATCAGTAGTACAGTGTCCTCGGCGGGACGCTCGAGGTACTCCAGCAAAACTTTACTGCCTTGATCACCGGGTTTGCCCGAATTAATCCGCAGTTCCAGTAAGCGTTTTTCAGCAAACAATGACAAGCTGGCATTGGCTTCGCGGATAATATTCCAGTCAAAGCCACGCTCCACATGAAACACTTGGCGCTCGCTGTAATCTGCTTGGCGGCACGCACTGCGAATGCTATCGCTGGCTTCTTGGGCCAGTAATGGCTCGTCGCTGCTCACCAAGTAAATGGGGAGCAGGTTTTTTTTCAGCTGACCAGCAAGCTTTTCAGGATAAATACGCATATGGGCCAAGATTAGGGCTTTATCTGCATAAAGCCCTAAATCATCAAGGGATCAGAATCGGTGATTGCTGTGGCTCTTCAAATTGCTGAGCACGTATTTCAGCTTCGCGAGCTTCTGCTGCAGCGCGTTCTTTACGTTCAGCTTGGCTTTTTAAGCTGTCGAGTTGGGTTGGGGTGATGGCTTGCAAACGCATCATTAATTGCATCACCAATTCGCGGCGCATTTCTTGACGCAGCAGGGCTTCTTCTTGACCTGAACCAGTTACGTTGTTCTGGTTGTAAGCGTAGGAGCGTTGTACGGCAACACTGTCTTGTATCAGAGCAGGCAAGTTACCTGAGCGCAGCTCGTAGTTAAGTGCTGTGGTCAAGGTGTATTCAGCGCTACGGGTGCCAGCAGTGAAACTTGCGGTACGTCTGCTGTCTTCTTCAAGTCCCAAATACAAGGTGAAAGGCGCGCTGCTAGAGATCGCTACTTTATTGTTGATGAGGCTTTGTTTGACATCTTTACTCAGCGGGCTAAGCGCATCACGGGCAGCGAAATTGAGCTCGGTGAGCGCCATTTGTGTACTGCCGGTACCGCGTAAGTGAAAGCCACAAGCGGTCATTAAAAAAGCCAGACCCAGTACAGTTATAGAGCGTTTCAGCATGGTATGTCCTCTATGCATAACCTCGATTTGAGGCTATGCAGGGGTGAGTGAAAATTCACAATGCAATCAATTGGCTACAATATTAACCAACTTATTTGGAACAACAATCACTTTTCGAATGGTTAAACCATCGACAAAGCGTAAGACATTTTCGTTGGCGCGGGCGACTGCTTCAATGTCTTCTCGGCTGGCGCTGGCTGCCACATCAATGTGACCACGCAACTTACCGTTGACCTGCACCACCATACTCAGGGTGTCTTGGACTAAAGCACTGTCATCCGCTTGCGGCCAAGCGGCATCAATTACTGGCTCGCTGTGGCCCAATTGCAGCCACAACTCATGGCAAATATGCGGAGTAATCGGAGCCAGTAGCAGCACCACAGTTTCCATGCCTTCTTGCAGTAGAGCGCGGTCTTGCGCCGTTGCTGTAGGGGCTTTTTCCAGCACATTCATCAAGGTCATCACCTGGGCAATGGCAGTGTTGAATTTCTGGTGTTTGCCCACGTCTTGGCAAGCATGCTTAATGACCGCGTGGATGCTGCGACGGATGTCTTTCTGTGCATCGTTGAGGCTGGCAACGTCTAAAGCTTGCTGCTCTCCAGAATTGACATGCTTATAGGCTAAACGCCAGACCCGCTTCAGAAAGCGGCTGGCACCTTCAATGCCAGAGTCTGACCATTCCAAGCTCATATCCGGTGGCGAGGCAAACATCATAAACAGGCGGCAGGTGTCTGCCCCGTATTCGTCGATCATGATTTGCGGATCAACACCGTTGTTCTTTGATTTGGACATTTTCTCAATGCCGCCAATGATCACGGGTTCGCCGTCAGCAGTGAGCTTAGCCGAGAGCGCTTTGCCTTTGGCGTCATATTCAACTGTTACTTCATCCGGGTTAAACCACTGACGAGCACCATTGGGCAGCATGCGGTAGTAGGTTTCGGCAATGACCATGCCTTGGGTCAGCAAATTGGTGAAAGGCTCGTTGCTATTGACTAAACCTTCATCGCGCATCAGTTTGTGGAAAAAGCGCGCATACAGCAGGTGCAAAATTGCGTGCTCGATACCGCCAATGTATTGATCCACTGGCAACCAGTGATCCGCTGCAGACTTTTCTACCAAGCCTTCATTGTATTGCGGTGATGCGTAGCGTGCGTAGTACCAGGAGGACTCAACAAAGGTGTCCATGGTGTCGGTTTCACGACGGGCATCAGCGCCACAGCTCGGGCATTTGCACTGATAAAACTCAGGCATTTTGTTCAGTGGATTACCTGAGCCGTCGGGGATGACGTTTTCTGGTAGCACCACGGGTAACTGATCTTCAGGCACAGGGACGTCGCCACAGCTTGGGCAATGAATAATCGGGATTGGACAACCCCAGTAGCGCTGACGACTGATACCCCAGTCGCGTAAGCGGAACTGAGTTTTGCGCTCACCATGCTGTTTGGCTTCTAAGTCGGCGACGATGCCATCAAAAGCCTCTTGCACACTTAAACCATCGTATTTACCGCTGTTGACTGCGGTGACATTGTTTTTGTCGGCGTACCAGTCGTTCCAAACCTGTGCATCAAAGCTGTTGTTCGCATCAGTAGAGGCAAACACTTGCTGAATGGGCAGCTGATAGGTATTGGCAAACGCAAAATCACGCTCATCATGGGCGGGAACCGCCATTACTGCGCCTTCGCCGTAGCCCCACAACACATAGTTGGCGACATACACCGGCAGTTTGTCACCGGTTAATGGGTGAATGACAAACTGGCCAGTGGGCAGGCCTTTTTTCTCCATTGTCGCCATATCGGCTTCAGCCACGGAGCCGGCCTTGCACTCAGCAATAAAGGCAGTCAATTCCGGGTTGCTTGCTGCAGCACGTTGCGCCAGAGGGTGCTCGGCTGCCACGGCAACATAGGTTGCGC
>JAAYTE010000034.1 GCA_012518175.1 Gammaproteobacteria bacterium
TGATTAAGCGCTTCTAGGGCAGTGGTAATATCTGTAGCACTGGAACGTTCGATCATAACAACCTCTTCGATATTCATTCAGCAGCCAACTGCAAGCAAGCCTATTGCCCCCTAGCTGCTAACCTTGTTTTCATAGCCGATAGCAACACGACTAGCATAAATATCAGCAGCAGAAACACAAAAGCCAAGGTAATGCCGTAACGGCCATTGCCGGTATTGATCAGCGCCACATAGGGCTGCTCTGGATCGACTAAGATGGGTACTGTTGCGCCTGCGGTTAGCAAGCCAAGCCCTGTCAGGGCATCCATCACGCCGATACGCGTTTCCAACTGATAGCTCTGCCCCTGCACTTTATAGCCAATAATATAGCCTTTATAGACAGTACCCAGAACTTGCCCAGTAACAGGCTGCATTTTGGCATTCCTTGCCGCCTCCCAAGCAAAAGCACCGACACAGACTAGCAGTAACAGGATAAAAATCCGTAATATGGCAGCGCGCATCGGTTTGCTCATTGCCTTAACCAGCAAACTGAGCCCGCGCTGTATGCAGCTTTTTCAAGCTATCGAGCAAACGTAAATGTTTATCCAAACCTTCCAGCTGCATATTGGTTGGGGTTAAACCATGGAAGCGCACACTGCCTTGCAAAGAACCAATCACCGCATCCATGCGCTCATCACCAAACATGCGACGCAAATTCGGCTCGTAGTCGCTCAACGCCATCTCATCATCCAGCGCCACTTCTAAAGCAGCGGCCATGGCCTGATAAAACAACTCGCGTTCAACGGTATTGTCGTTAAACTGTAGGAACTCTTCGGTCAGCTCTAAGGCCTCTTCTAAGCGGTTCAGGGCTAAATAAATCAGTAGTTTCAGCTCGAGAATCGTCAGCTGCCCCCAAACAGTATTTTCATCAAATTCAATACCAATCAGAGTTTTAATATCGCTGTGATGATCTTCTTCACTGTCTTCTAAGCGCTCCACCAAAGCGTCCAACTCAGCATCGGTTAAGCGGTGCAGATTGAGAATATCCTCGCGAAACTGCAGCGCTTTGTTGGTGTTGTCCCAGATTAAATCATCCACTGAATACACCTCAGAGAAATCTGGCACCAACATCCGACAGGCAGTAGCGCCCAAGTGCTCAAACACCGCCACATAGACCTCTTTGCCCATGTCTTCCAGCAAGCCAAACAGCAATTCAGCTTCCTGCGCATTTGTGTTGCGACCGCTATCAGTGAAGTCCCACTCAACAAACTCATAGTCCGCTTTAGCGCTAAAGAAGCGCCACGACACCACACCACTGGAATCAATAAAGTGCTCCACTGAGTTATTCGGCTCAGTCACTGCTTCTGTGGAAAACGTTGGGCGGGCAATATCGTTGAGGCCTTCAAAACTACGCCCTTGCAACAACTCAGTCAGGCTGCGCTCCAACGCCACTTCAAAATTCGGGTGGGCACCAAAAGAGGCAAACACTCCGCCAGTGCGTGGGTTCATTAAAGTGACGTTCATCACTGGAAACTGGCCGCCCATGGAGGCATCTTTGACCAACACGGGAAAACCCTGCTCTTCCAGCGCTTTAATCCCAGCCACAATATTGGGGTATTTATTCAGCACTTCTTGCGGCACATCGGGCAAAGCCATTTCACCCACTAAAATTTCCCGCTTAATCGCTCGCTCAAAGATTTCTGACAGGCACTGCACCTGCGCTTCTTCGAGGGTGTTACCGGCACTCATACCGTTACTTAAGAACAGGTTTTCAATCAGGTTGGTGGGGAAGTACACCGTTTCACCGTCGGATTGGCGCACATAAGGAATCGAGCAAATACCCCGCGCGGTATTACCGGAGTTGGTGTCATACAAATGCGAGCCACAGAGTTCACCGTCCGGATTATAAATCGCCAAACAGTGCTCATCTAAAATCTCAGCAGGCAGCTCATCATTAGGGCCCGGCTGAAACCAGCGCTCATTGGGGTAATGAACAAAGTCCGCATTGGCCAGCTCTTCGCCCCAGAATTGGTCGTTATAGAAGAAGTTACAATTCAGGCGCTCAATAAACTCACCCAGCGCCGAGGCCAAGGCGCTTTCTTTAGTGGCGCCCTTACCATTGGTAAAGCACAGCTGCGATTGTGAATCACGCAAATGCAGCGACCACACATTGGGCACAATATTGCGCCACGAAGCGACTTCAACCTTCATACCCAAATTAGCAATCAGGCCAGACATAGTGGCGATGGTTTTTTCTAGCGGCAGGTCTTTACCGGCAATAAAGGTTTGGCTGTTTTCATCCACAGTCGTACCCAGCAACGCTTGCGCATCGGCATCTAAATTATCCACTGCTTCAATGACGAAATCTGGGTTATTTTGCACCACACGTTTTACCGTGCAACGCTCAACCGAGCGCAAAATACCTTGGCGGTCCTTGTCAGAAATATCTTCAGGCAGCTCCACCTGAATTTTAAACATCTGCTTATAGCGGTTTTCTGGATCAACAATATTGTTCTGCGACAGGCGAATATTTTCCGTTGGGATATCACGAGCTTGGCAATACAGCTTAACGAAATACGCTGCACAGAGCGCCGATGAGGCTAAAAAGTAATCAAAGGGACCCGGCGCAGAGCCATCACCTTTGTAACGAATCGGCTGATCAGCCACCACAGTAAAGTCATCGAACTTGGCTTCAAGACGCAAGTTGTCGAGAAAGTTAACCTTAATTTCCACAGCGAATCACCAGAATACAGAGCAAAAAGAATGACTGCTATTATCCAGTATTCCTGCAGGATATGTTGCTAAATGTAGTCCCCAAACCCACCCTCACCTCTTTGCGTAATCAATCCTATCTTTTGTGCACCGCAATAAACCATTTGGGCTGCATTACTTCGAAGTCTGTCCGAGCATTACTGGGCAAATAACTGGCGAAATCCAGTACCACGGGCTGTCCAGCGAGACGCTTAAACACCAGCCAATGCCAAAAATCTGTAGCGCCTTCACGGTGATGCTTGATCACTCTGAGCAAAGCTCAGGGATCAAATCGAACCTTGATTAACCCGCTGCGATAACTCTTCTACTGATTCTTTACGCTCAGAATAACGATCCACCAGATAATCCTGGCGGTCGCGTAGCAATAAGGTGAACTTCACCAACTCTTCCATCACATCAACAATGCGGTCGTAATAGGGTGACGGTTGCATGCGGTCGTTATCGTCAAACTCAGTAAAGGCTTTCGGCACTGAAGACTGATTGGGGATAGTAAACATGCGCATCCAACGCCCTAAAGCACGCAGTTGATTGACCACATTAAAGGACTGCGAACCACCACAGACTTGCATCACCGCCAAGGTTTTGCCTTGGGTCGGACGCACCGCACCCATGCTCAATGGCACCCAATCAATCTGCGCTTTAAACACCGCACTCATAGCGCCATGCCGCTCTGGCGAACACCACACCTGCCCTTCTGACCACTGCATCAACTCACGTAACTCGGCCACCTTAGGATGGGTATCTTCAACATCATCTGGCAAGGGCAAGCCCGACGGATTAAAGATACGGGTTTCTGCACCAAAGGTTTCTAACAAACGCGCTGCTTCTTGCACCACTAAACGGCTAAAAGAACGCTGACGAGTAGAACCGTATAACAATAAAATACGCGGCTTATGCGCAGACTGCTGTGCGGGTTGTAACTGTTCCTGCGTTGGAATACTCAATGAGTCAGCGCTGATATTGGGTAAATCTTCGTGCATGAAAACGCTCTCTTACGACCTAGCTTGGCCTGTTGTGGATAACTTGATAGATGAACTGTAATGGCTTAAATACTCAAGCGAATCGCTAAAGCACTGAGGGTTACCAGCAACACCGGTAACGTCAGCACTACACCGACCTTAAAATAATAACCCCAGCTGATTTTGATGTTTTTCCGTGCCAACACATGCAGCCACAGCAGTGTGGCCAAGCTACCAATTGGGGTGATTTTCGGCCCTAAGTCAGCACCAATCACATTGGCATACACCATCGCCTGCTGAATCACCCCATCAACGCCAGCCGCATCTATCGACAGCGCTCCGACCAACA
>JAAYTE010000035.1 GCA_012518175.1 Gammaproteobacteria bacterium
ACCAACAACACCATCTTAAAAAAGCTGCGCGTGGCCTTTACTCTGCATGAAGCCGACTTGCTGGATATTTTAGACTCTGTGGACTTTGAGATTTCCAAGCCTGAACTCAGCGCTTTATTTAGAAAAGCCGGCCACACCAATTACCGTGAGTGTGGTGATCAGCTTATGCGCCAGTTTCTCAAAGGCCTGACATTGCGTTTTCGTTTACACCTCAACGAATAGCGATTAACGGTGTCTGTGCAGCAACCTTTTAGCTGCGCAGTTGCGACAAAATGCCGTTTTAATAGAGCGCTCATCATGGCGCCAAGTCTATTTTTTAAAGCATGCCCTTGTATGCTCACTACGTTTTGAAGGATGAACTTATCGATGAGCACTGACTCTTTTGCCGCCATGCCAGACGCACAAGGTTACTTTGGTCCTTATGGTGGTCAATATGTACCTGATCACCTGAAAAAAATCATGGATGAGATTAATACGTCCTACGAAGAAATTCGTGCCTGCCCTGACTTTCAAGCGGAGCTAGCCAGCTTATTTGCCGATTACGTTGGCCGTCCCAGCCCTATCTTTCACGCCAAACGTTTAAGTGAACAACTGGGCGGCGCGCAAATTTATCTAAAGCGCGAAGACCTCAACCATACCGGTGCGCATAAGATTAACCATTGCCTTGGTGAAGCTTTATTGGCTAAGTTTATGGGGAAAAAGAAAGTTATCGCCGAAACTGGTGCCGGTCAGCATGGCGTTGCTTTAGCCACAGCCTGCGCACTGGTGGGTATTCCCTGTGAAATCCATATGGGCCAATCCGATATTGAGAAAGAACACCCTAATGTGGTGAAGATGAAAATCTTGGGCTGCACGTTAATTCCAGTCACTGCAGGTGCCGCCACCCTCAAAGAAGCAGTGGACAGTGCCTTTGAAGAATACTTAAAAAACCCAGAAGAATTTATTTACGCCATCGGCTCTGTAGTGGGTCCGCACCCCTTCCCTAAGATGGTCCGTGACTTCCAGTCGATCATTGGCAAAGAAGCTCGTGAGCAGTTCCTCGAGCGCCAGCAGTGCCTGCCTGACTACGTCACTGCCTGTGTAGGTGGTGGCTCCAACGCGATAGGTATGTTCACAGCGTTTTTAAATGATAAGGATGTGCAGTTGGTCGGTGTTGAGCCAGCCGGTGAAGGTTTGGACACGCAACGCCACTCTGCGTCCTTGAGCAAAGGCAAATTTGGCTATTTACACGGTATGGCCTGCTACGTTCTAGAAGACGACGAAGGTAACCCAGCACAAGTGCACTCCATTGCCTCGGGGTTGGATTATCCGGGCTCTGGCCCAGAACACAGCTATTTAAAAGATCTGGGACGTGTGCAATACGACAACGTCACAGACCAAGAATGCTTGGATGCTTTTATGCGTTTATCCCGTGTTGAGGGCATTATTCCCGCACTGGAAAGTGCGCATGCAGTGGCTTGGGCAATACGCACAGCACCCAACCTGACAGCTGAACAAAGTATTCTGATTAACTTATCTGGACGCGGTGACAAAGACGCTGATTATGTTGCCGAGCTACTTGGCCTATAAATCAGACAAAAAAATACCGCTGAGTGAGGCACGCAGCGGTATTTTCTAATTAACTGTGTATTACTGAACGATTTTAGATAAAAGCTGGGCTTGCTTTTCAGGCTCTTTCGCTTCTTCAGCACTTAATACGCGTTTGGCTTGTAAATAACTGGCATTCCAATAGCGATTGCTCAGCTTATCAACCCGCACACCACCGCTACGCTTACTGGATGAATGAATAAACTCATCATCCCCCATATAAATCCCCACATGGGTTACGCGTCCACGTCCGCGGTCATTAAACAGAATCAAATCACCCGGCTCTAAATCAGAACGAGCAATCACTGGCGCATCCATCTTTAATAACTCGCCAGTGGTACGTGGCAACTTGATGCCTAACTCTTCTTTGTACACATAGCTTACAAAACCACTGCAGTCAAAACCTGTTTTACGGCTACTACCACCGTAACGGTACGGGGTGCCTAACAGTGTTTTACTGCGATCCAGTAAACTGTCGCTAAGACCTGGCAGCTTGTACTCATTGAGCAGCGAATCGTCTTGCAACTGTACTGCAGCTTCTTGCGCCTCATCAAAACGGTCTAAGACCGCTAATAAAGCACGTGAATTAAGCTCTATTGTGTCTCGCTTAACTGAAGACGCTTGACGCTGTTCGGTGTTTAAGTTGGCGCAAGAAGCCAAGACTAAACAGCTCACACCGCAAACGATGCTCTTGATTAATTTAGACATACATACAAAATACTTTCGGATTTAGCGGTGCAATATGCCTTGCATTGACGCAAAGTGCAAACTTAATGGTCAATAATTGTGACTTAATTAATGGTTTGTCGTCAAAGCCAGCAGCATCGAAAGCTGGCACAGGGGCCGCCCGCTCTGCGCTTGCCAGCTATTAAACGCCTCTTGCACTGCCGCTAAGTCACGCTGACTGGTGGGTTGTTTAGTCACTATGCCTTGCGCAATTAACGCTGCGGTAACGTCATTGCTCAGCAAGAAAGTATCTTTGCCAGCCATTCGCAAAAAACGCGGCGCCGACATACCGCCCAGTTGCTGGCCCTGCTTGGCTAAATAACGCCATAAACCGACAATATCACTGCTCGGCCACTGGGCTAGAAAAGCACCAAAACTGCCATATTCTCGACGTATATCCAGCACCATCTGGGCATTGCGCGGCACACTTCTGAGCTTGCCTAAATGACGGATAATCCGTGTATCTTGCATTAAGCGCTCAATATGCTCGGCACTCATCAGCACAACTTTATCGGGATTGAACTGCCAAAAAACCTCTTCAAAATTCGGCCATTTAGCATCCACTACACTGTGCCGCAAGCCGGCACGAAAGACTCGCAAAGCCAATAAGGACAAATAACGGTCATCGCTTACAGCAGTGAGCTGCGCCGCCGTGGCTGGCTGCGGCAAGCGTGCTTCTAAAGCAGCTAAAGAACCAAAACGATTGATGCCGTACTCGAGCATCCATTGAAAATCTTGCATAGAGTGTTCCACCTACTGTGGCACTGTCTAGCAACAGTGCTTCAATTGCGCCTAGTCTGCTGTGCCATAAGGCGCTGAGCCATTTCATCCAGCAGCTTCTGCTCTTGCTTATCTGCGGCTTTTTGCGCGTCTTCACGGTAGCGCTGCACTAACTTACGCAAACCTTCCAAACGCGCATAGGCTTGCTGCCAAATCTTTTGACTGCCACTCAGATTATGTTCATGCCAAGCTAGGCTTTTTTCTTGCTGCTCAATGGCCACCTCCAGCTGCGATAAAAACCTTTGGTAGTTCATCAGCCACTGGCCACTGACCCCAGTCTGCCCTTTATCAATCCATTGCTGTTGATAGTCATCACGGTATTGCTGCAGATTTTGTAACTGCTCTTGGGCGTGCTGCAAAGCCTGTTGGTATTGACTGAGTTTCGCTGCTGCTTCGCGCTCAGCTTCTTGCGCCATATCCACCACTGGCAGCAGACGCTGCGCGCGCTTCATCATCGTCTATCAACCTACCGCTGCTGGATTAACCACAGCCAGTAAATGCTGGGTACTTTTTTCCATAGTTTCCGTCTCACGTAAGCCTTGGCGTAAATACGCCGACATATGCGGATAACGCTCAATGGCCATATCAGTGTCCTTATCACCGCCCGCCACGTAAGCACCTACGCTGATTAAGTCACGACTCTGCTGGTAGCGCGTCCACAGCTGTTTAAAGCGCTGTGCGGCACTCAGGTGCTCGGCAGATACCACTTGTGGCATCACTCGACTCACTGAGGCGCTGATATCAATAGCTGGGTAATGGCCTTCTTGGGCCAAGTCTCGGGATAAGACAAAGTGACCATCCAGCACACCGCGCGCCGCATCGGCAATCGGGTCTTGCTGGTCATCTCCCTCAGACAGCACCGTATAAAACGCAGTGATGGATCCGCCGCCTTGCTCAGCGTTACCCGCACGCTCTACCAGTTTGGGCAACTTAGCAAACACCGATGGCGGATAACCCTTGGTGGCTGGCGGTTCGCCAATGGCTAGGGCAATTTCCCGCTGTGCTTGGGCGTAGCGGGTCAAAGAATCCATTAATAATAAAACGTTGTAGTTTTTATCACGAAAATATTCAGCAATACGTGTGCAATACATCGCTGCGCGCAAGCGCATCAAGGGCGCATCATCCGCTGGCGACGCGACGACAATGGCGCGTTTGAGGTCTTCTTCACCGAGGATATCTTCAATAAACTCTTTAACTTCACGGCCACGCTCACCAATCAGCCCAACGATAACAATGTCCGCTTGAGTAAAACGGGTCATCATTCCCAACAGTACGCTCTTACCCACCCCCGTACCGGCAAACAAACCAATCCGTTGCCCACGGCCCACGGTCAGCAGCCCATTGATACTGCGAATACCAACATCAAGAGGCTCGCTGATGGGGTGGCGTTGCAAAGGGTTGATCGCTTGGCCTTCCATTTGCACCCATTCTTCTGCCTCAATGCGGCCTTTACCATCTAAAGGCCGTCCAGCACCATCCAGAACTCGACCCAACATGGACATGCCCATGGGCATTCGGTCAGTTCCAGCCACCGGCACCACCCGCGCACCCGGCGCAATGCCGGTGAGATTACCAATAGGCATCAGGAAAACTTTTTCGCCAGAAAAGCCCATTACTTCAGCCTCAACCTCAACGGCTTGGTACCCATCGTTATTGATCACCAAGCAACGACTGCCCACTGGCACCTGGAGGCCTTCAGCCTCTAACGTCAAACCCACCATACGAATAAGACGCCCTTCCACCAGCGGTTTTTTACTCAATTGGGTGGCTGGTTTATAAGCCCCGAGACGGGTGGCAAAACCTGTGCGCTGTAGCTGCATAGAACCTCCTGATTAATTCACCGACGGGTGATCTGGCTGTTCAGCAGTACCCGCAGGCTCAGGCTCTTGTTCAGGAGCCGGCTCTGACTCGTCCAGGCTTAATTGGGCATGATTGTCTGCTGCATCGGTCGCAGGCTCTAATTGCGGCGTTGCAGTGAGTTGTTCTGCGGGGGTTTCTGGCTCTGGCTCTAAATCAGGCTCAGGCTCTGATTCAGCTTCATTGCTGGCGGCCAGTGGCTGAGCCTGCGCCTGAGACTCAACTGGCTGCTCACTGTGTGGCTGCACTTGGCTCAGCGACTCCGCTTCACTGACAATAGCGGCCCCATCAAGGGACACCTGCAAATCAGGCTCTAAAGGATGGCTTTTTAGCTCACGTTGTTGTTCTAAAATTTGCGTAGCAATATGTTCAATGCGGGTTTCGATGCTGGCGTTAATTTGCGTATTCACTGATTCAAAGCGGCAGCCGCCTGGGAGCAAATCATCGTCCTCAATAATCTTCCAGCTTTCTTCATGGCGCTCACGTAATGCTTTAATCTGTTCAAAGTCTTGTGGGTTCACATACACCCGCACCGCTGCACTGCCCATCGGAAGCAGCTTTAAGGACTCACGCACCACCTGGGTAATTTGACTGGAATCAAGCGTTAACTCGCGCTGAATCACTTGTTGGCTGATTTGCATGATCATCTCCAGCATGGTTTCTTCCAGCTGTTGATCTTGCTTGGCAATCGGCTCAAAAAATGCCTGCATCACTTGCTCTAGAGCCTGTACTTTACCCTGCAAGACCAGTTCTGCTTCTTGCGCTGCTTTCAGTTGCCCAGCATGAAAGCCATCTTTTTCACCGGTACTAAAGCCTTCGTTCCAAGCGTCTTGACGAACGGCTTCCACATCATCGAGTGTCAATGGTTTGACGTCTTCGGCAACCATTTCTTCAACGCGCACTTCTTGCTCGATTTCCTCAGCCGGCTCAGCAGCCTGAGCTTGCTCTTTAGCCTCGGCAGCAGTTGGATCATCAAAGCTTGGTAAGTCCCATAAACTGAAGACTTCGCCCTCTTGCGCTGGAATTAACTCACTGCTTGGTTTTTTCTCAGGCATGCCTACACCATCTCTTCGCCACCTTTACCACCAAGCACAATTTCGCCTGCATCCGCCATACGGCGAGCAATGGTAAGGATTTCTTTTTGGGCCGATTCGACTTCACTGATGCGCACAGGCCCTTTGGCTTCTAAATCATCACGCAACAGTTCAGAAGCACGTTTTGACATATTTTTGAAGATTTTTTCTTTAATGGCTTCATCTGCACCTTTTAACGCTAAAACTAAAACGTCAGAAGAGACTTCACGCATTAAAGCCTGAATGCCGCGATCATCCACATCGGCTAAGTTATCAAAGACAAACATCAGATCTTCAATTTTGCCCGACAAGTCTTGGTCCAAATCACGAATAGCATCAAGCAACGGCCCTTCAATGGAGCTGTCTAAGAAGTTCATGATGTCTGCAGCTCGCTTAACCCCACCCATGGTGGTGCGCGAGGTATTGGAGTTTCCGGAAAACTGTTTTTCTAAAATAGTGTTCAGCTCTTTTAGCGCCGCAGGCTGAATGGTGTTCAGCGCCGATACCCGCAGCATAATGTCTAAGCGAACTTTATGGTCAAAATGCCCCAGCACCTCACCAGCCTGATCAGCATCCAAGTACGCGACAACAATGGCTTGAATTTGCGGGTGCTCATAGCGAATCACATCTGCTACGGCGCGGGGCTCCATCCACTTCAAACTGTCGAGGCCACTGGTATTGCCACCCAGCAAAATGCGGTCAATTAAGTTGCCAGCTTTATCTTCACCGAGCGCCTGTGTAAGCATATTACGAATATAGCCGTCAGCGCCGACACCTAAACCGGTCTGGTCGCTCACCACCTCAACAAACTCACTCATGACTTCTTCGACTTGCTCGCGGTGCACATTGCGCATTTGCGCCATGGCCGAACCCACCCGCTGCACTTCTTTAGGGCCCATGTGCTGTAACACTTGCGCAGCATCGGTTTCACCCAGTGACAGCAGCAAAATGGCTGCTTTATCGACCTTATTGAGATTAGTAGTCATACGATTGCTCACTCATCAGCGTTAATCCATTCTTTCACGACTTGCGCCACACGTCCTGGATCTTCAGCGACTAAGCTTTTAATCGCATTCAACTGTGCATCATAACCTTCGCTTGGGCTGGGCAATAAAATATTTTGCGGCCCGCCAAGGCTGACGCGATCATCCGCTAAGCCTGGGTCAAAATCATCCATACCACCTAAGTCGGCATCATCTGAGCGCTCACTAACCGCCAGCTCCTTGCTTTTACCGCCGCCCACCACATTACGCAGTAAGGGCCGCAACACACCGAACACCAGCACCAAGATAAACAAAACCCCGAGGACTTGTTTCACAATACTCCAGAACCAAGGCTCGGTATAAAAAGGAATATCGAGAATTTCTTCTACTTGAATCGGTGCAAAAGCAGCATTAATAACGCTGACACTATCACCACGACTGGCATTAAAGCCCACAGAGTCTTGCACCAAGCGCGTGAAGCGTGCGATATCTTGCTCGCTCCAAGGCACTCGCACCTGTTCGCCGGTTTCTTGATTAACAATTACCTGATCATCAACCACCACTGCCACAGACAAGCGCTGCAAGCGGTTTTGATCTTGTTTGGTATAGCTGATCGAGCGATCCAGCTCAAAGTTACGGGTCGACTGCTCGCGTTTATCACTCGGATAAGGCGCCAGCATTGGCTCACCGGTTTTTGGGTCAATGATTTGCTGGCCATCGGCATCCACCAGTGGTTGCCCTGCAGGAACAGGCCCTTCTACGGCAACAGCACCGACCACTTCAGGCGCTATGGAAGCGCCCGGTGGCTGATTGCTCAAAGCGCCGGGAACTCCTTGCGGACCACTGCTGACTTGACGCTGCTCAGATGAGGACTGTTCACTGCGTAATGCCGGTTGATCTGGGTTAAAGGTTTCCGAGGTTGATTCGATTGCGCTGAAATCAACATCTGCTGACACTTCAGCTTTATAACGTCCAACACCTAATACAGGCTGTAAAATATTGTGTACGCGCTGGGTAAATAAATTTTCTAAGCGGCGCGTGTAATCAAACTGTTTGCCGGCTCGACTCATCTCCGACAGTTCTTCTTGATCGGATAACAGATTGCCGCTTTGGTCAACCACAGTCACTTGCGACTTCTGCAGCTCCGGCACACTGGTCGCCACCAAATTAATAATCGCCATAACCTGGCTCGGCTCAAGACTGCGCCCGGGATACATTTCTACTAGAACTGAGGCACTGGGCTTGCGCTCATCACGGACAAAAACTGAGCTTTTGGGAATGGCCAGGTGCACACGCGCCGCTTTAACATTATTTAAGCTGGCAATGGTCCGGCCCAACTCGCCCTCTAAACCACGGCGATAGCGCGTAGTTTCCATAAACTGACTGGTGCCTAAACCTTGCTCTTTATCAAGAATCTCAAAACCAATGGTGCTGTCTGTTGGCGAGACACCGGCAGCGGCCAGCTTCAGTCGCGCATTGGCTAACTCAGACGACTTAACCAATAAAGCCCCGGAATTGGGTTCAACACGGTAGTTAATGCCTGAACTGTTTAAGGTGTCCATCACCTGACTGGCATCGAGCCCAGCTAAGCTGCCATACAGCGGGCGGTAATCAGGTTCCTGCGACCATAAAACCACTGCAAAACCTATGGCGACACTGGCGGCCAAACCTACGAGCAATGCAACCTGACGCAAAGCAGGCATCTGCGCTAAGTTATCGAGAAATGCTAAGCCGGCGAAGGCTGGCTTCGCGGGTGCTGGCTGCTCGGTGGTTTGCGGTGTATTTGCCGTTGCATCAACCATGATCTATCGCCCCTAAACTGGCATCTGCATAATATCTTGATAAGCCTGAACCAACTTATTACGAACTTGGGTCATGGCTTGGAAGGAAACGCTGGCTTTCTGTGAAGCAATCATCACGTCGGTTAAATCGACGCCACTTTGCCCTATTTCAAAGGCTTTAGCGAGCTGGTTTGATGCTTGCTGCGTTTCATTTACTTTACCAACAGCCTGACCGAGCATTTCAGCGAAGTTAGGGCCGCCTGCTGCCTGTGTCTCCTCGACAGCAGCCGGCTTCACACGTGACATTGCATCGGTTTGCATGGCACGCATTTCTAACATCAACCGATTGAATTCTATACCTTGGCTCATTTTTATCTCCTATCGCTTTTTTTGACGCTTTGCGATGCTTACTGAGATAAATGCAACTTCTAGGCCAACTTACAGACTTACTGCTTAGGAGCGCATACCGCGGCCAGAAATCAACAAGCGTACACAGACGATATAGAGGATCAAAGTTGTTAACAGCATTAAGCTAATCGCTACACTGATATCAATATCTGAAATCCCTAATATTCCATAACGAAAGGCGTTAACCATATGCAAAATAGGGTTCGCCATGGAAATGGTTTTCCAAAACGGACCCAGCATATCCACCGAGTAGAAAACCCCGCCAAGATAGGTCAGCGGCGTCAATACAAAAGCTGGAATGATAGAAATATCATCAAAGTTGCGTGCAAACACTGCGTTTAAAAAGCCACCCAAGGCAAACACTGCAGAAGTAAAGACAATCACCACAATGGTAATCGGCAGGCTATACACCTGCAGCTCGGTAAAAAACAACG
>JAAYTE010000229.1 GCA_012518175.1 Gammaproteobacteria bacterium
ATTGGCAGCAGATCGCAATCAGCGCCTGTGAGCAGTGTGGGCGCTCTAAAGTGCCGTTAATTCATCCACCGCAGCAGCTCAAAGACTGGCAAGGCACTGTCGTAGCCGATTTGAAGTTGGTCTTGCACCCAGTGGCGCAGCCGTTAACTGAACATGCGGCGCCCAGCAGCTTGGCTTTCTTAATTGGTCCAGAAGGCGGCTTAAGCGAAGCAGAAGTCGCGCAAGCGGCGCAGCATGATTTTCAACCGGCCCGCCTCGGCCCGCGAGTACTGCGTACCGAAACCGCACCCATAGTGGCACTCAGTGTGGCGCAGCAACTTTGGGGTGACTTCTAACAGAATCACGCTGCTCTGCCGCCTTTGTCGCCCACAAATGGACGGCTTGCAGTGTTTTGCAGATCTATTTGTCGGTCTATTGGTAGGTCGACTTTTCAAGGTCAATAGATGCGTCAGGTGCTGATCATGCGCAGATTAGTGTGCTGCTCACACCGCCCATAAATCAACGATTTACGCTGTCTTGCAGGCCAATCAGGCGATTATTCGTAAATAACTGCGCTGACTGGCCCTTTTCAAAAGGGCAATGCACTAAACTATGCGCTTATTATTTTCCTAGCGCGTTTTACCTTGATTATCAGAGGCCATTTGTGACTGCTGTATTGCACAATATATTATCGTCAGTAATCCCCATTTTATTGTTTTTAGTCGGCGGCTATGGTCTCGGTAAAGTACTGCCTAAAGCCTTTATTCACCACGCAGTAAAAACCATTACCCCAGTGGTGTGGATTATTTTATTTGTGATTGGCTTGGAGTCTGGCGAAGCCTTTAGTTCACTGGCCTCAGGTTTGAGTATTTTAAAGCATTCAGCGCTGTATGCTTTTACCATCAGTGCGGTGGTGTTTGCGTTGATTCTGCCGTTTAACCGCAAGCCCGCGGCAGAGGATGATGAGCCCAGTTCCTGGACTGCGCTGTGGCATCCGATTAAAGAGTGTTTAATTGCGTTTAGCCTAGTGTTATTGGGCGCATTTTTTTACCGTCTACACTGGCATGAAAATCAGCTGGGCGCGGTGGTGTTTAATATTTCTTACTGGCTGTATGTGCTATTGCTGATGATTGGTTTGGATTTAGCTCAGGTCTCAATCAGCCGTTCTTGGTTGGCTCCGCGGGTGTTAGTGATTCCGGCGCTGGTGATGATTGGCTCGATGCTTGCTGGGGTGTTGCTCAGCTTTATGACTGGCGAAGAGTTGGCGGTGGCTTTGGCGCTCAGTACTGGCTTTGGTTGGTTTAGTTTGTCCGGTGCTTTGGCCGGGCAGTATTTAGGTGATGTCTACGGCAGTGTGGCGTTACTCAATGACTTAATGCGCGAGCTGATTGGCTTGACTGTGGTGTTTCTGTTGGGGCGCAATTATGCCAATAGCAGCATTGGTGTCTGCGCGGCAACTGCCATGGACACCACCCTGCCGTTTGTGCGCAAAGCCTGTAATTATGAGTATGTGCCCACGGCGATTATCAGCGGCTTAATTCTTACCGTGGCTGCGCCGTTCTTTATGTTGTTCTTTTTAAGCTTCGCTAGCGTCTCTTAGGGCGCCTGCTGATCGTTTGCGGGTAAGGCAAGCTTAGCCGTTAAACTATCGGTCAGCAGTTCAGTAAAGGCCTTAACGGGCATGGGGCGGCCTAACCAGTAGCCTTGTCCGAGCTTACAATTCTGCTCTTGTAAAAAGAGCATTTGTTCAGCGGTTTCTATACCTTCAGCTTGTACTTCAAGACCAATGCTAGCGCCTAGGGCTAAGATAGCGCGGACAATCGCGATATCTTCGGGGTCTGTGGGTAAATTGCTAATAAAGCTTTGATCAATTTTTAGCTTATGCACAGGCAAAGACTTTAACCGCGACAAGGATGAGTAGCCGGTGCCAAAATCATCAATGGCTAAGCTCACGCCTAAGGAGCGTAGCTCTTTTAGAATCGCATCAGCATTTTTGGGGTTTTCCATGACAGCGCTTTCGGTCACTTCAATTTCTAAGTACTGTGCTGCTACTTTGCTATCTTGCAGAACTTGAGCAACTATTTCCGGTAGTGCGGGCTTAGAGGATAAGGAGCGGCTGGAAATATTAACCGCAATAAACTGCATGTGTAGTCCTTGCTCTTGCCAGATGCGCATTTGCTGACAGGAGTGTTGCAGTACCCACTGGTCAATGGCTTTGATTAAGCCGCTCTCTTCAGCAATGGGAATAAACTCATTGGGTGGTATTAAGCCGCGCTCAGGGTGTTCCCAACGTATTAAGGCTTCACAACCCACCAGCTTTTGTTCTGCCATGGCATAGACCGGCTGGTAGTAGAGTTGCAGTCCGGTGCCTTCTATCGCTTGGCGCAGCTCGCTAGCAATGCGAATCCGCTGGAACG
>JAAYTE010000230.1 GCA_012518175.1 Gammaproteobacteria bacterium
AACGACTGCCCACTGGCAAACTAAAACTAACGTCCTCTAAGGCGCGCTGCTTGCCATAGTAATGAGAAATATTCGTGCCGTTGATTACTTGCGTAGTCATGTTGTACCTAACTGATTAGCCCATTTATCGCTGTATCCTTACCGCTACTCCAGATAAGAATTGCGACCCCGCTGTTGAGTCATAGCCAAAACTAACCCAGTCGTTTTACTCTAAGGTTTGCGGCCAAGCAATTGTGGCATCACGGCGCACGTAAGCAGATCCGGGCATACCAGGCTTGGCCTGTGGGATAGCGGCCGGATCAGTGAGGCGTAATTTCACGCGAAACACTAATTTTTGACGCTCATCACGGGTCTCTACTTCCTTGGGAGTAAACTGCGCTTTAGCTGCAACAAAAGCCACTTGCGCCGGCAAAGGCTGCTCACTGATGGCATCTAAAAGTATCCGCGCCTCATCACCTGCAGCTAAACGCCCAGCGACCGCTGAAGGCAGGTAAACATTCATGTATTGATCAGAAGGATCAATTAATAAAAAGACTCGACCGCCAGCGCCCAAAACCTCACCGGGCTCTGCTAAACGCAACTGCACAATGCCATCCATTGGTGCACGTAAGCTGCTGTCATCAATTTCACTGGTGAGCTGAGCCACCATGGCCTGTGCTGCTCCAATTGCTGCATGAGCAGCTTGAACCTGAGCTTTGGCTGCATCTAAAGCAGCTGAAGCGGTATCAAAACGTGCTTGCTGCTGATCAATCTGCTGACCACTGGCATGCCCACGAGCGTATAGCTCACGGAAACGTTTTAAATCTTGTTGAGCCAAGCGGCGCTCACTTTCGCGCAAATGCACAGTAGCCTCCGCTGCCGCAACATTTTCACGGGCACGCTCCACTTCAGACTGCGCTTGCTCACGCTGCGCTTCTAAAGTGCGGGTATCAATACGCGCTAACAACTGCCCAGTTACAACGCTGTCGCCTTCGGCCACTAGCACTTGCGCTAAGCGCCCAGGATGTTTCGTAGCAACCTGCACCTCGGTAGCTTCTAAGCGGCCATTGGCTTCATATAACCCCTCAGGCAGTCGGTCTTGCAACGACTTCCAATAACCAAAACCACCTGCCGCCAACAAGACAATTAGCAGCGGAATAATATATAAACGAGACGGACTTTTATGCTTAGACATGCCTGCTCCTAGCAAGAGTGAACCATGCAACAACCATTAGCGCTGCATGCCATAAAAAACAAAACTGCAGATATGGCGCACTCACCATCTAGCAGCATTTTCAATACCCAAAAAGACTAACAACATTGTACCCTGCGAATGCAAATCGTCCAGATGCTTTCGCGCACACTTAGCAAACAAGCTGATTTAAAGTGGTTGAGCCGCAACTATATTTTTATTTTTTAGAAAAAAGTGAACTAATTTTAAAAAAGTCACTCACTAATCGTTAGGATGCGCGCTGCATCAGCATCAACCCACCCTAATCTACGCATATTTAAACTCAACAGCCTCTCAAGTGCTGTTTAAGAATTTGCCGGAGAGCAAAATACCCATGAAACGCAAACCTGATTTACTTTGGATCTTAGCTATTATTTTAACCTTGGGCGTAGTCACTACCGGCTATACACAAAGCCAATGGGATCGCAGCGCAGCAAAAAACACCCCAACTAGCCAGCACAGTCAGTCGATGCTGGCACCGCATACCACTGCTGGTCAGTAACTACTGCATGTAACGGCACATCCCAAGGCTCCACCGGCAGCTGCGCAACACGCTGACACTCATGTGCCAAGCCTATACGTTGCGGCCCTAGCCGATGCGCGCTGCGACACAGTTGAGCAAAACAGCGATCATAGAAACCACCGCCCATCCCCAAGCGCCCACCTTGGGGATCAAAGCCTACCAGCGGTAAAAAAACCGCATCCAGCGTCCAAACAGCGCGCTGATCTGCCGCACACCAACGTGGCTGCAAAATACCAAAACGGTTCTTTTCCCACTGCTGCTGGACACCTACCCGCTGAAACACCATGGTGGTTTTAGGCCAAGGCGATAAAACGGGTAGGTACACATGCTTGCCGCGCTGCAAAGCTTCTTGCAACAATAATTGCGGATTAATTTCACCGTCACCGGCTAGATAGAAAGCAATATGCTGCGCACGGCGAAATAGCGGATGCTGAGCAAACTGTCGATACAGTTGCTGTGCCGCTAAGGTTTGCTGACTAGGGGATAAGTTGCGCCGCTGTTTACGCAGCTGTGTGCGTAGCTGGGCACGGGATAAAGAAGAATTAACTTGAATCAAAAAAAGACTCCCCGGATGTGCCGCTGTCGACGTAGCCCTTGAACCCGAAAGTCCAAGGCGGAGATCACGTTAGGTCTTTAGGCTTTCCGCAAGCGGACATGCACACCGACCTAAAATTGCAATCCCCTGTATTGCATGAATCGGCTCTGGGACATTGCCAACTGGCGCACACTCTAGGGAGACGCCTCCAGTATACACAGATCTTTACGTGCCTCAAGGGCACATCATTCGCTAACATCTAAACTCTGATTGACCCGTGCTACCAACTGCTGAATCAACTCGGTATTCTCGCCATCCAACAGTGCAGCACTCTGCTTGCTGTGCAGCTCATGGGTAATATTTAACGCAGCCATCACCGCAACACGCTCGGTGCCAATCACTTTACCTGTGCGTCGGATTTCGCGCATTTTCTTATCCAAATACTCTGCAGCACGCTCCAAGTTTGTGCTTTCTGACGCTGGGCAAGCAATATGGTAATCCTTATCCAGAATACGCACGGTAATCGTCTGGGACTGTGTCATGAATCCTGCTCCAAGGCTTTAAGTCGAGAGATCATAGCGGCAACTTTTTGCTGCGCTATTTCGTTTTTTTCTATTAACTGCCCACGCTCTTCGCGCAAAGTTTTATTCTGCGTTCTAAGCTCAGTGTTGCGTTGCATCAATTGCTCAACGGCGTCCACCAAGGCTTGCAAATCAGTATTTTTCACCAGCACTCCAGTTATCACCAAGTCATATCACACAGCCACCATGCTTGTTATTCTAGCGCCCACCTGCCATAACGCACAGTGCTACACAGCACATAGAGAAAATATATTTAAACTCGATCCACGGCTTACCACTGCAAGGCGAGTAACCTAGGCGGCAAGACAGCTATCGATTAGCAAGAAAAGTTATGCGCGGGCTGCAAATATCCACATTTAGCGCCATACTCAACAACGCGATATACTTGCACTCATAGCCTAAACGACCTTCAAAACCTCAGATCAGTTCCATTACTTCGGATTTTTCATGCCTCAATCACAATCTGCTTACACCTCATTTGCCGCCCTTCTGACCGCCAGCGGGCACTCTGTATCACCTGCTGAACTGCAAGGCCTATTGCTTGGCCGTTGCTGTGCTGGTGCAGGCTTTTCCGGCAGCGGCTGGCTCGAAGAAGCTCAAGATTTATTTGACGGTGAAGTACCTAGCAACTTACATGCAGCCCTGTTGGGTTTGCAAGAAATGGTCAAAGCCGAACTGGTAGCTCAGAGTAGTGTTTCCCTCACTTTACTGCTGCCCAGTGATGAAGACTCATTACAACTACGCACCGCCGCTTTGGGCTTATGGACGCAAGGTTTTCTCAGTGGTTTTGGTGCCAATATTGGTACGACTAAGCTCTCTAAAGAAGTCCACGAAATTCTTGAAGATTTAGTTTCTATCGCCCAAATTGCGCCTCCTGAAGAAGAAGACGAAGAAGGTGAAGTGGCCTATATGGAGCTTAGCGAGTACTTACGCGCAGCACCTTTATTTCTATTCACTGAATGCGCCAACTATATTCTTCCCAATACTGACGACGAACAGCCTGCAGTACACTAAATTTAAGGAGCCACCCCATGCGCTCAATCAGCACCTCTGAATACGCCCAACGCCGCCAACACCTGATGCAGCAAATGACGCCCAACAGCATTGCTATTTTACCCGCTGCCGCTATCAGCACCCGCAACAGCAGCGTTGAGTATCCATACCGGCAAGACAGCGACTTCTTTTACCTGTCAGGCTTTGCTGAGCCGGAAGCAGTGCTGGTGTTAATCCCCAAACGAGAGCACGGCGAGTTTGTTTTATTTTGCCGGGAACGCAATCCCGAGCGTGAACTCTGGGATGGCTTAAGAGCAGGACAAGATGGCGCTATTGCTGATTACCGAGCCGACGATGCCTTCCCGATCAGTGATATTGATGACATTTTGCCCGGTCTGATTGAAGGCCGTGAGCGGGTGTACTACTCAGTGGGCAATAACCCTGAGTTTGATCAACAGATGATGGAGTGGCTCAATAGTATTCGCAGCAAAGCACGCATGGGTGCTCAGCCACCTAAAGAATTTGTTGTTCTGGATCACTTGCTGCATGAAGCGCGCCTGTACAAAAGCCCTGCAGAAATCGCCACCATGCAGCAGGCAGCAGATATCTCTTGCCGCGCCCATATCCGCGCCATGCAAGCCGCTCAACCGGGGCTATACGAATACCATTTAGAAGCTGAGCTCGATTACGAATTCCGTAAAGGCGGCGCACGCTTACCCGCTTACTCCTCCATTGTCGCCAGCGGTAACAACGCCTGTATTTTGCATTACACAGAAAACAACGCCCCCCTTCAGGACGGTGACTTAGTGCTGATCGATGCCGGTTGCGAAATCGACTGCTATGCCAGTGACATCACCCGCACCTTTCCCGTCAGTGGCCGCTTCAGCCCTGAACAAAAAGCCATTTATGAGATTGTTCTCAAGGCTAATTTAGAGGCGATGAACTATATCTCGCCCAAGCACTGCTGGAATGACGCCCATGATGCCACGGTACGCGTCATTACCGCTGGTTTGCTAGAGCTTGGCCTACTGCAAGGCGAGTTGCCGGAGCTGATTAGCAGTGAAGCCTACAGACCTTTTTACATGCACCGCGCTGGGCACTGGCTGGGTTTAGATGTACATGATGTGGGTGATTACAAGGTTGATGGTCAATGGCGTACGCTCAAACCCGGTATGACCATGACCGTCGAACCAGGTATTTATATTGCTGTGGACAACCACGATGTTCCGGCACAATGGCGCGGGATTGGTGTGCGCATTGAAGATGACGTAGTGGTGACCGCAGACGGCTGCCGCGTACTGACCAATGCAGTACCAAAAACCATCGATGAAATTGAAGCATTAATGGCCGCCGCACAAGCAACAGGAGCTTAAGCCATGAGCCGAGTGCAGATCGCAATTATTGGCGGTGGTTTAGTGGGCGCCAGCTTAGCTTTAGCCTTGCAAGCAGGGGCCCGTGAGCGGCAATGGAAAATTGTTCTAATTGAACCCTATGCGCCCGGCGACAGCTACCAACCCAGTTATGACGCGCGCGCCTCAGCTCTGTCCTTTGGCAGTCAGCAAATTTATCAGAGTTTAGGCCTTTGGGATGCCCTAGCACCGCGTGCCGAAGCCATTCAGGATATTCATATTTCTGACCGCGGCCGCTTTGCCGCTGCACGCATTAACGCTAAAGAAGAAGGCGTTCCCGCTTTAGGCTATGTGGTAGAAAACTCTTGGCTCGGGCACTGCCTCTGGGCCGCTCTGGACAGCGCAGTAGTTGAATGGCGCTGCCCCGCTCGCGTGGAGCAAATGCACAGCTTGCCCGATGGTTATCGCCTTGAATTAGATGATGGCAGCAGTCTCGAATGTAACTTGGCTATTTTGGCCGACGGTGGCCGCTCAGGTTTACGTGAACAACTGGGAATTTATGCCCAACACAATCCTTACGGACAAACGGCATTAATCAGTAATATCAGTAGTGCCAAGCCCCATCAAGGCATGGCCTTTGAACGCTTTACCGATGACGGCCCCATGGCCTTACTGCCCTTGCCTGAAAATCGTAGCGTGCTGATCTGGACCCGCGAGCCAGAGGAAGCACAACGACTTTATGCACTACCTGATCAGCAATTTTTGCAAGAACTGCAAGCCTGCTTTGGCTATCGCCTCGGCGCTATCGAACAGGTGGGCCGTCGTCACCTCTACCCTTTGAGCTTAATTCAAAGCAGCGAGCAGGTACGTGCCAACCTCGTGGTACTGGGCAATGCCGCGCACAGCCTGCACCCAGTGGCAGGGCAAGGCTATAATCTTTCCTTGCGCGATAGCATGGCTCTGGCTGACTGCTTACTGGCTGGCCCAAACACCCCCGGTGATCTGGCCACCCTACAAAGCTTCCAGCAACAACAACAACTTGATCAAGAATTAACCATTGGCTTCTCAGATCGGGTCACACGCTTATTTTCTAATGCTAAGCCTGTCTTAGCCGGAGGACGCAATTTAGGCTTACTCGGACTGGACCTATTCCCACCCGCCAAACACTGGTTTGCCCGCCAAGCCATGGGCTTAGGGGTGCGCAGCACAGAGGATAAAAGCTAGCTATGCAGAAGAAGAAAACCGCACGCAAGGCTCGATTATTGCGCTGGGCGATGAATTTTTATCCACCTTACTTAGGTGCAGGAGTGAAAGTACGTGAGATCAGCCCAGACTTTCGTCACGTGCGCGTCAGCATGGGCTTAACTTGGTACAACCGCAACTATGTACGCACCCAATTTGGCGGCTCTCTGTACTCCATGACTGATCCTTTTTTTATGCTGATGTTGATGGAAAACCTCGGCCGCGACTACGTGGTGTGGGACAAGGCCTCGCATATAGAGTTTATTAGCCCAGGCCGCGGCACCGTGCATGCTGAATTCAGCATTGACCAAGATATTCTCGACGATATCCGCCAACAAACTGCCAACGGTGAAAAATACCTACCTAAATATCAAGCTTACGTACGTGACGATCAGGGCACTTTAGTTGCCCAAGTCGAGAAAACTTTATATATCCGCCGTAAACCTGAAGCGCAGCTTGCTGCCACCCCACAGTAGGATTTCAATATGCACGCAGATTTAATTATCGTCGGCGCAGGTATGGTCGGTAGCACCCTCGCCTTAGCGCTCAAAGACAGTGATCTGAAAATTCTCTTAGTAGACGGTGGCCCCCTCAGTGTTGCTCCATTTCAGGCAGAGCAAACTTTCGAGCCACGGGTCAGTGCTTTATCCATCGCCAGCCAACGCATTTTAGAAAACCTTGGCGCATGGCCGGGGATCATCCAGCGACGCGCCAGCCCTTACAGCCACATGCACGTCTGGGATGGCTCAGGTACCGGCAAAATTGATTTCTCTGCCAGCAGTGTACATGCACAAGTGCTGGGTCATATTGTTGAAAACCGCATCGCCCAAGACGCCTTGCTGGAGCAACTGCAAGACACAAAAATCGACTTACTCACCCACTCGCGAGTGGAGAATCTGCGCCGTTCCGGCAGTGGCTGGCTGATGCAACTGGAAGGCGGTACTCAGATCCACACACCCTTAATTATTGCTGCCGACGGTGCCAATTCAACAGTGCGCCGCCTCGCCGGTTGCGCCACCCGCGAATGGGATTACCTCCATCACGCCATTGTCACCAGCATCCGCTGTGAAAAACCCCATCAAGCCACGGCTTGGCAACGTTTTACCGATGAGGGACCATTGGCCTTACTGCCTTTGCAACACATAGACGGGCGCAACTGGTGCTCGATTGTTTGGTCTGTGCCCAAAGAACGTGCAGCACAGATTATGGCGCTCGATGATGCCGAGTTCTGCACCGCGCTAGGTCAAGCCAGCGAACAGCGCTTAGGCAATATTGAACATGCGGATCAGCGCTACAGCATTCCCCTGCGCCAGCGCCATGCCAAGCGTTATGTGGAGCCGGGTTTGGCACTGATCGGCGATGCCGCCCACAGCATCCACCCGCTCGCTGGGCAAGGGGTTAATTTGGGCTTCCTAGATGCCGCAGTATTGGCCCAAGTGTTACTCAAGGCACAACAGCGCGGCGAAAACATCGCCAGCGAGCAGGTACTTAGCCGCTTTGAGCGCCGCCGGATGCCACATAATTTAGCCATGATGGCCGCTATGGACGGTTTCCAGCATCTGTTTCAAGCAGACGCTTTGCCGCTACGCTGGCTACGCAATAGCGGACTCAAGTTGGTGGACAACCTGGATGAAGCCAAAGCCCTCTTCGTGCGTCAGGCCTTAGGCTTAGGCATCGACCTCCCTGACTTGGCTAAAATTTAAGCAAAACACCAGTGCAAGTCCCGCACTGGTGCGCAGCCTGCACAACGGCTTAAACATTGATTTAGCGCAAGCAGCAGCAAAGTTTTTAGAAATCTAGTTGATATTCTAAATGCAAGTAACTATCATTTACATCAAATCACCCCAAACCAGAGGTTGCTATGTCGATTCGTAAACCCATTCTCGCGGCGCTTGCTCTAAGTGTAATGGCCGGTCACGTACAAGCAGCAGACGATATCGTGGTTTACTCTTCACGTATCGACGAGCTGATCAAACCTGTATTTGATAAGTACACAGAAAACACCGGCGTCAAAATTAAGTTTATTACGGATAAAGAAGCGCCACTGATGGCCCGCTTAAAAGCTGAAGGCGGCAATACCCCAGCCGATATCCTGATTACTGTCGATGCCGGCAACCTCTGGCAAGCTGAACAAATGGATATTTTACAGCCGCTCAATTCAGAAAAAATCAAAGAAAACATCCCTGCACAATACCGCTCCAGCAATGACCAATGGACAGGTTTATCACTGCGTGCACGCACCATTGCTTACTCAACCGAGCGTGTCACTCCAGAAGAGTTAAGCACCTATGAAGCCTTGGCAGATAAAAACTGGAAAGGCCGTTTATGCTTACGCACCAGTAAAAAAGTCTATAACCAGTCGCTCACTGCAACCTTAATTGAAGCAAACGGCGCTGAAAACACCGAGAAACTGGTAAATGCTTGGGTGGATAACTTAGCTACCGACGTTTTCTCTGACGACACCGCGTTACTGCAAGCCATTAATGCCGGCCAATGTGATGTGGGTATTGTCAACAGCTACTACTACGGCCGCTTGCACAAACAAGACCCAGACCTAAAAGTAAAACTGTTCTGGCCGAACCAAGACAACCGCGGCGTGCACGTAAACTTATCTGGTGCAGGTATCACTAAGTACGCGCCCAATGCGGATGAAGCCCGCAAACTCTTAGAGTGGATGACCACTGAAGAAGCGCAAAGCATCTTTGCTGGAGCAAACCAAGAGTTCCCAGCGAACCCAAGCGTTGCGCCTTCAGAGGAAGTTGCTGCATGGGGTGAGTTCAAAGCCGACACCGTACCAGTGGAAATAGCTGGTAAGCGTCAAGCTGAAGCAATCCGCTTAATGGACCGTGCTAACTGGCGCTAATTGTCACAATAAACACAGCATGCAAACCGCCCCTATGAGGGCGGTTTTGCCTCTAGGGCAACACAACAGGTTGCAACGTACTCGCACCGCGAGTGGCCTCGCTGAGCATTTCTTGCACAGCAAGCACCTGAGTATCTGGCACCGCAAGATTTAACCAAGCACCCTCAGCATCAAACTCTTCACTGTTGAGCACCGCACCGGCTTCAGCCAAACGCACTTTAAACACATCCAAATAAGTGTAGGGGCAGTGCCCACGAAGCACAGTACGCGCTACCCGTTTTTCACTGCTAGCGGTTTGTAATACCTGTGTCGCACAGCCGCCATACGCTCGCGCTAAGCCACCCGTACCCAGTTGAATCCCGCCATACCAGCGCGTTACCACAATCAAGACCTGATCAAACTGCTGGTTATCAATGGCCGCTAGAATCGGCCGACCAGCCGTACCACTTGGCTCACCATCATCGTTAAAGCGGTAATGCTCACCACAGCGCCACGCCCAACAATTATGCGACACATTGGCTGTGCTGAGCTGAGCAATCAGCTCAGTGGCTTGCTCAGCACTGGGTAAAAATACCGCTTGCGCAAGAAACCGACTCTTACGAATCTCTTCCTGATAACTGTGGGACGCCTTAATCACTCGCATCTATTTACTCTCAACCCTCACCTAACGGCCATCGACTGCGCTGTTTAACCAGCAACTCAAGCTGCCGGTCTGCTCTCCACACAGCCGCCCTTAAATAACGGTAAAAATATCATCCGCAGCCAATCGCGACTTAGGCAAGCCAGCATTAAAGTCGCTTGCGGCGTGATAACCTAAAGCCACTGCAGCAACCGCCGTTAGATCGCGCTCATTGAGTGCAAACTCAGCATCCAAAAGTACTTGATCAATACCTTCCATAGGTACCGCATCAATACCTAACAGCCCAGCCCCCAATAAAAAACTGCCCATATTTAGATAGACCTGTTTTTCCAGCCAATGGGGTACATCTTTCTTAATGTATTTGTGTTCATTTAAATAGGCTAGACGGGTGTTATGCGCTGCAGCTTTTGCTTCTGGTGCTGCCGCAAAGCGTCCATCGCGTTCTTCTGCGGCTAACACTTGCGCCAAGTAAGCCTCATCAACCTGAGTGCGTGCGCAAAACACCACAACATGCGAGGCCTGCAAAATCTTGCTGGCATTATAGCTGTAACTGCCGCCGGCACCCTTCGCAATACGGGCTTTACCTGCCTCAGTACTGGCGACAATAAAATGCCACGGCTGCACATTAGTGCTGGATGGACTCAAGCGTAACAAAGCAAAAAGCTGAGCAACCACCGCCTCTGGTAATTTCTTTGTTGGATCAAATGCCTTAGTGGCATAACGACGAGTCAAAGCCTCAGTTAACTGCATAACACTCCCCTCTAATAATTCATTCATCGCTTACTCACAGCTATTTAAAACAAGCATAACAACAGCACGCTAAGCACAACTTAGCAGCTCAATAACACTGTTAGACAGGCTGCAGTCAGCAACAGTTAAGTATATTTGTATCTAATTAAAACTTTTTTGCTTCTGGCTGCACACATTAGCCAAAGTGATACGGCTAAGGCTAACCAATATGAACTCTCAAATTGTAGAAATACCGGTAACTCAATGGCAATTACCCGAAACCCAGCCTAATTGGATTCAAGCGCTCGAACAAGGCAAGGTCCTCTACTTCCCCACATTACCCTTCACCTTAACTGAAGAAGAGCAAAAACTGCTTACCCCAGATGTGCTGGACGCCAAAGTACGCAATATTAGTCTAGCCGCAGACAACTCGCTGAAAGGTGCGGCCGGTGATGCCCATACGCAGGAACTGCTGGCAGGTATGCTCGAACGCTACCGCACGCAAGCGCAGCAACTTATCCACAGCCTACTGCCTAAATACCAAGGCGCTTTGCGTAATGCACCAACCAGCTACCGCCCCAAAAAAGTCGAAGCGCGTAAGCAGTCTTGGCGTGCCGATGACCGTCGTATGCATGTGGATGCTTTTCCATCTCGACCCAATTATGGTGAGCGTATTCTGCGGGTTTTTAGCAATGTAAATCCACACGGTGTGCCACGTGTTTGGCGCATTGGCGAACCTTTTGTCGACATGGTGGAAACCATGCTACCGCGCAGCAAGCCCTATGTGGCATGGCAAGCAAAAGTACTGCACACACTGGGTATTACCAAATCCCTACGCAGCCAGTATGACCACCTGATGCTGCAGCTACACGACAATATGAAAGCAGATATGCACTACCAAAAAACCGCCAAACAAATCAGTATGCCGTTTCCTCCAGGCTCGGTTTGGGTATGTTTTTCTGACCATGCCTTACATGGTGTGGAGTCTGGCCAATATATGCTCGAGCAAACCTTCCATATTGCCCCAGAACAGCAATACGACCCTAGCATCAGCCCATTGGCGCACTTAAGCAAAGTCACGCAGCGCCAGTTGGTATAAGCACGCAGGCTTTACAGTGTGTTGCACGAGCCAATGTGTAGAGCCTTTCAACTCGCAGCAATCAATCGCGGCTTCTTGACTAGAGATCATCGCCTCTAATACACAGTGAACCACATTGTCCTCCTCATCCAACTTAAGCTCCGTCACCATAAAGTGTTTTTCTTTATTGGCGGGTCGCACTGCGGCCCACTTACTGTGCAGTAGTTTTTAGGATTAATTTGATGCATGCCATACTCCTTACCAAAGCGCGAATGTTCACCTTCGCAAATATTGATAGTGTGCCTCAGCAAAGTACTACAGCAATCCCTTGCCTGACTAGGATGAAATTCGGCAACAGTTTTTGTTACTCTTAATGGGTTATAGCAAGCGCCCTTTGCCTCCAACGACCGACTGAGTTGCGACCGTGCCAGTAAATCTACCCTTAACAGAAAGCCTAACAGTTGAATTTAAAAGCGACCGCAATGGCTATCCAGACCATGAATTGATTGAAGCGCTCACCTGCCTAGCAAACACTGCGGGTGGAGAGCTGTGGCTGGGTGTTGAGGACGATGGCACCCCCAGCGGTCTGCACCGCAACCATCGCAATACTCGGCACTTAGCCAAGCTGATAGCCGAGCAAACACAACCGCCATTAGTTGTTGCCGTCCACAAGCACGCCATTAATAACATTACTGTGGCAAAAATAAGTGTGCCGCAAGCACCACACTTAATCGCCACCCTTGCCGGTGCTTACTTACGCCGCCGCCTAAAATCTGATGGCACACCTGAATGCATCCATATCTCGCCAGACCACCCTTAAGCTCATAGTCTTGGCAAGCCATAGCGCACCCAGCTCAGCCTGTATAAGTTTTGCAACGCAGACGCACTTACAACACCGCTTCCCAGTAATCAAACTTATCTGCTAAAAGCGCTGCAAAACTCTGCAGCCATCACTGAAATACATAAGGTATGCTCTAGATTCAGTTTTGCGCTACAACAATGACAACAATAAATAATTGGCCATGACCAATTTAAGGAAACCAGCATGAATCACTCCCCAACAGCGGCCGCCCGCCGGCGACTGCAGCCTAGCTTTGTGACAAGTAGCGCCAACACCTGGTTCAAGCACCAGCAGCCGTCTGCCAACCGCATTCAGCACGGTCAAACTGTGGAGATCAAACATGCCGGCAACTGATTCTCCTCAGCCAGAAGCGGCCAGCTCAGTATTAACTGCGATCATCATTGGTAGTGGTTTTGCTGGTATTGGCATGGCCGTGGCATTACGACAAGCGGGCATCACTGACTTTATTATTTTAGAAAAAAACCATGATGTTGGTGGTGTTTGGCGTGATAACAGCTACCCCGGCGCGGCCTGTGATGTACCTTCGCATTTGTATTCATTTTCCTTTGAGCCCAATCCTGACTGGACCCGAGTCTTCGCCTCGCAGGCGGAAATCTACTCTTATCTGCGCCAATGCGCGCGTAAGTATGCCTTAACCTCACACATTCAGTTCGGCACTGAAGTACAACAAGCCGCCTACAATGAAAGCGCTGCACTATGGCAAGTGGGTCTGACTGATGGCCAGCAACTGCAAGCCACATTATTGATCACTGCGACCGGACAACTGAGCCGTCCAGCCTTGCCGAAACTGGACGGTATAGAAACCTTTCAAGGCCACTCCTTTCACTCGGCCACTTGGGATCACAGCTACCCATTAGCCGGCAAGCGCGTCGCAGTGGTTGGCACTGGCGCATCCGCGATTCAGTTTGTGCCAGCCATCGCAGATCAAGTCGAACACTTAACGGTATTTCAACGCTCGCCGGCTTATCTAAAAAAACGACCGGATCGAGCCTATAAAAACTGGGAAAAAGCTCTCTTTCGTAGACTCCCATGGGCGATGAAGCTGCACCGCGCCAGCATTTATTTACGCTATGAGTCGCAAGCGCTGGCATTTACCAAGTTCAAAGGCTTAATGAAACTCGCCGTCGGTCGCCCCTTTAACAAGATGCTGGCACAAGACGTTGCCGACCCAGAGCTGCGCAGGCAACTCACCCCAGACTACCCAATTGGCTGCAAGCGTATTCTGCTCTCGAGCGAATATTTAAAGACCATGAGCAAAGCCAATGTTGAACTGGTCACGACCGCTATCCAGCGCGTCACCGCAGAGGGTATTGAAACCACTGACGGAGTAGAGCACCCAGTTGATGCGATTATCTACGGCACAGGTTTTGCCGCCACGGAGTTTCTTGCGCCGATGCAGATTACCGGTCGCCAAGGTCTGGACCTCAACAGCGCTTGGCAAAATGGTGCACAGGCTTATCTAGGTCTTACTGTGCCCAATTTCCCTAACTTTTTTATGCTGTATGGGCCGAACTCAAACCTTGGCCATAACTCTATTGTGTATATGCTTGAAAGCCAGATTGCCCATGTTCTGCGCTGCTATCGTGCGCTGCAAGCCAGCAATAGCAGCGCTATTGAAGTGGATGCAAGCCGCTACCGCAACTTCAATCTTAAAATCCAACAAGGTCTGGCCAACACCGTGTGGCACGGCTGCAAAAGCTGGTATGTGGATGAGTCAGGACACAACAGCACCAACTGGCCCGGTTTTACTCTGTCTTACCGTTACTTGACGCGCTTCTCTAGCTTGCAAGCCTATCGCTTTACCAGCCCCAGCCTCAACGTGGCAGGCACAACACAAACCATTACCGTTGCTGAGCCACAAGACTGGCTAGAAAAACTGCATGCAAGCGTCCTGCGCGGCTTTTTACGGGTTATTTTTCGGCGCATCATGGGCCCTCCTTTTGCCGCGAGCACACAACGCAAAGTCACTCAATTTCTCTCCCTCATCGCTCCCGGAGTGCGCGGCGTAACGCAACATACAATCAGCACGGCCGGCATCTCCACTCAAGTGCTCACACCAAAAAAGAAGCAAGCCCAGGGCGTTATTCTGTACCTGCATGGCGGTGCTTTTTGTTTAGGCAGCGCACAATCACACCGCAGTCTTACTACCCGCTTGGCCGTTGACTCAGGTCTACCAGTTTGGCTACCTGAATACCGCTTGGCCCCTGAGCACCCGTACCCAGCCGCGCAAGACGACGTGCTGGCTTGTTATGACGCGCTACGCCAAAACTACCCAGCTGAACAGATTGTCATTGGCGGCGATTCAGCCGGCGGCGCGTTAGCCTTGGCCTTGGCATTAACCCTAAAAGCTCGCGGTGATAGACTGCCCGCCGCACTGCTGCTGATTTCACCAGTCACCGACGCCCGCCTAAGTGGCGCAACACTGGTCTCCAAGCACGGCACAGACCCAATGCTGCGTCGCGGCTGGTTAGAACAAGCCTTAGATTGGTACCAACCTCCGCTCGATGCAGACAGCTACCGCCCACTTGAGGTTGATTTAAGCGGTCTACCACCGATGCTGATTCAGGTTGGTGAGCAAGAGTTATTGCTAGCAGATTCGACGCGGCTGGCAGAGCACGCCGGCAACTGCGGCGTACCTTGCCAACTGGAAATATATGCAGCCCGCTGGCATGTCTTCCACTTACAAGCACTCTCTCTCAAATCAGCCCAGCAAGCCATCCGCACCTTGGCCACCTTTGCTAAGGAGCACGTGAGCGCAAACGCTGCTGTACCAAACACTGACCACCGCTCTGAGGATAACGCCTGATGATTAGAGAACAACGCTCTTGCGTCCTGATCAGTGGCGCAGCAAATGGTATTGGTCGCGCCACTGCACGCTTATTTGTCGAGCACGGCTGGTTTGTGGGTTTGAGCGACATTGATACCCATGCTCTGGCCATATTAGGCGAGGAATTGGGCGCAGAGCATGCACTCACACTGCCTCTAGATGTCACGCAAGCGGAGCAATGGCAAAGCACTTTGGCCAACTTCTTTCAACGTACCGGACGCTTAGACCTGTTGATTAATAATGCTGGCATTCTGATTTCTGGGCATTTTGCAAGCAACTCATTAACCCGCCATCAAGCCTTAGTGGATGTGAATATTAATGGCGTACTCAACGGCTGCTACTTGTCACTGCCTTATTTACTAAAAACCTCTGGAGCACGGGTAATCAACCTATCCTCCAGCTCAGCTATCTATGGGCAGGCATCCTTGGCCACCTACTCGGCAACAAAATTTGCCGTACGTGGTTTAACTGAAGCATTAAATATTGAGTGGCAAGCGCATGGAATCAGCGTGGTGGATATCATGCCGCTATTTGTGCAAACCGATATGATCACCGACATGGATGCACGTAGCATTAAGGTGTTTGGTGCCAAGCTTACCGCTGAAGATGTGGCGCAAACCATCTGGCGCGCAGCTAACCAAGGTAATCGCTATAACAAAGTACACTGGCCAGTTGGAGCTCTATCCACTTGGCTGTTACGCCTCAGCGGCATCACCCCAGCATGGCTCAACCGTTTTATAGCCAAACGTATCAGCGGTTGAGCAAGCTTAATGCTGCTTAAGACGCGAGCTGCATGCAGGTTGCCAGTGCCGATACCACAAGGCAAACAACAGCGCACACTTAACACCCGGGCATAAAAAACGGCGCGGATACTATCCTGCGCCGTTGTTGTTCACAGCTCTGACTAGAAGTTAGCTAGCGGCTTGCTTTTGCTTTTGCTTTTTCTGTTTCTTCTCTTTAATACTGGTTAAGTTTAAAAAGTGATCCAGAGTGTCATCTAAAATTTCTAACCAAGGCTGCGGCAACTCAGGTGCCAAGGTATTGGTTAAGGTCGAACGGTAAGACTTTTCTCTAAAGCCCATAATGTCGACTTTCTTGTCTTTCTGCCATTGTTTGAAAATCTCACCCTGCTTTTCTACAGCAAACTCAGGGTAATCAGTGACATTAGTCAAATCACGGATATACAGCGCTTGGAAATCAATTTCTTGATCAACGGTCTGTACTTTCTCGTATTCAGCCAACCATTTTTTCTCATCGGCTTCACGTGTCGCTAAGTCTGGCAGCTCAATCTCGCCCAGAATCACATCACGGGCATACCAAGCTTGTGCATCAAACATATTGAAAGTGAAATACTGATCCTGCATACCTAAATAAATCAGCTTTGGATTCGGCTGCCAGAACACGCCTTTGTACAGGTTCTCTGGGTATAAGCAGTTGTGCGTCTGTAGGCGCAACTCATCAGGCAAGAACGGGAAGTGGAATAAATACCCCGTACACATAATTACTGCATCAAACGCCTGACTAGTACCATCAATAAAGTGCGCTACATCACCTTCAAAGTGACTGATCAATGGCACTTCTCGAATACCCTCTGGCCAGTCATAACCTAGCGGCTGGCTACGATAACTAATGGTGACGGACTTGGTGCCGTACTTATAGCACTGAGTACCAATATCTTCAGCGGAATAGCTACCACCCACCAGTAAGATGTCATCGCCTTCAAACTCTAATGCATCACGGAAGTCGTGGGCATGCATAACGCGGTTCGGGAACTCTTCCAAACCTTTAAAGTAGGGCATATTGGGCGTGGAGAAGTGACCAGTAGCAACTACCACGTAATCGAACTCGCCTGTTTCCTGCTCACCAGTTTTATGATTCATTACCGTTACAGTGAACTTTTGTGTGTCATCATCAAAAGTCACCCAACGCACAGGACACTCAAAACGAATGTACTTACGGATATCCTGCTTATCAATGCGACCCATAATATAGTCTTTGAGAACTTCACGGGGTGGGTAGGAAGGGATTGGTTTGCCGAAGTGCTCTTCAAAAGAATAGTCCGCAAATTCAAGACACTCTTTCGGGCCATTCGACCACAAATAACGGTACATACTGCCGTGAACTGGTTCACCGTTACGATCTAAACCTGTGCGCCATGTGTAGTTCCACATACCGCCAATTTCGTTTTGTTTCTCATAGCAAATGATTTCTGGCAGGTTTTTCACACCCGCTAAACGAGCTGCTTCAAACGCTCGTAATTGCGCCAAACCACTCGGACCTGCACCTAAAATCGCTATTTTTGTATTACTCAAAACATACTCCCAACAGTTTAATTGCTTACTATTGTAACACTTTTTGACAATTTATGTTTTATGAGTAGATATATACCGATTTAAGACGGATAAATGAGCGTAACGCAAACCCACTAACAGACACCACGCCCCAGCAATCAGCAATCAGCAATCTCATAACTCTAGTCCTGCGCTACTCATACCCCATACATGCAATGGCAGCTGCAGCAAACGCATTAATAGCAACCCACTCTATAAACAATACAGTACAAGCAAACTTAGCCATTAGTGTATCTAATACCCAGCTCACAACTCACCTCCAAACCTTCCTGCAATGCTACGCGCAGCTGCATGCTAAACAACAAAATTATATTGCGAAACCACCTAGTTATTTTTAATTTCCTGCTGTATAAACAATATTGACGGTGCAAGAATGTAACACCATGCACCTATAACTAAGGAGATAGTTTAGATGGCTATTCATGGAACTCTAGATCCCTACGCTTCTGATGATATGAGGCGCGATCTACCTAAATACACCATGCCTAATACAGGTATGGAATCAGATACAGCATTTAACTTAGTAAAAGATGCATTGCTGTTAGATGGTGTAGCACGACAAAACCTCGCAACCTTCTGCCAAACTTGGTCAGATGATAAAGTTCATAAAATCATGGACTTATGCCTTGATAAAAACATGATTGATAAGGATGAGTACCCTGCCACTGCAGAGTTAGAAAAGCGCTGCGTGCATATGATCGCTGATCTTTGGAACTCTCCCGATGCGAAAAACACCGCTGGTTGCTCAACCACCGGTTCCAGTGAAGCCGCCATGCTTGGTGGCCTAGCAATGAAGTTCAGATGGCGTAATAAGCGCAAAGCTGAAAATAAACCTTACGACAAACCCAATATTGTCACTGGTCCTATTCAAGTATGCTGGGAAAAGTTTGCCCGCTACTTCGATGTAGAGCTTCGCGAAGTGCCCCTTGAGCACGACCGCTTGGGCCTTGACGAAAATATCATGCTCGACTATATCGATGAGAACACCATCGGTGTAGTACCTACTTTTGGCGTGACCTTTACCTGTCATTACGAGCCTGTGGCAGCTATTTGCGCAGCCTTAGATAAACTGCAAGAAGAAAAAGGCTGGGATATTCCAGTTCACGTTGACGCAGCCTCTGGCGGTTTTATCGCCCCCTTCGTTGAGCCAGACATTGTCTGGGACTTCCGCTTACCTCGCGTGATGTCGATCAATACCTCAGGCCATAAGTTTGGCTTAGCACCGCTAGGCGTAGGCTGGGTGATTTGGCGCAACCTCGAAGACTTACCTGAAGATTTGATTTTCTGGGTGAACTACTTAGGCGGCAATATGCCCACCTTCGCCCTTAACTTCTCCCGTCCGGGCGGCCAAATTGTTGCGCAGTACTACCTACTGACCCACTTAGGCCGCGAAGGCTACAAAGCCATCATGAGTAACCTTTACGATAATGCCCAGCATATCGGTAAAGAAATGGTGAAAATGGGTGACTTTGAGCTGTTCTTTGATGGCGACTCAAAAAAGGGCATCCCAGCCATCTCCTGGACCCTGAGCAATCCTAAAGCGGCCTACAGCCTCTACGATCTCTCTGACCGTTTACGCATGCGTGGCTGGCAAGTTGCCGCGTACTCCATGCTGCCCAATATCGAAGAAATCGTAGTCATGCGCTTAGTGTTACGCCATGGCTTTAGTCGTGAATTGGCCGATCTGTTTGTTGAAGACGTACAGCGCGCGCTGGACTACTTCGAGAAGCACCCGGTTTCGGTTGTGCAAACATCCGATGATGCCAATAACAACTTTGACCACAGTGGCCGCGCCAAGTAAGGCAACCGCTTGCAGCAAAATTAAGCCTAGCTGATTTTTTCAGTTAGGCTTTTTATACTACTTAGGTATAAATTTTCTTTAAAGGTCAGGTAGCTAAAGCCGATGACCTTTAAAGCAAGTTTATCCAGTACACCCGCTAAGCAGCGAAACCTGCACAACAGCCGCTGCGCAATGCTCGTACTGACGCATCTAGCTTTTAGTATGCTGTAATCAAATACAACTCTCTGTTGATCACCTTGTATGAAGTTTCTATATGAGCTTAAATAAATTAAGTAAAGCAGCCAAAGTGTGCTGGGTTGTCGTCAGTTGTATAGCCTTTAGTGCGCAGAGCCTGGCGCAAATAAACACAGCGCCAGCCATAGCGCCACAATACTCAGCAAGCGCTGCGCAGCCATTACGTTTTAGCGAAGCGCAAAAATTACTGTTTAGTTATTCTTGGCAATTAGCTGCAGCTCAAGCCGATCTAGATAGCAAAATCGCGCGGCAAGAATCTGTAGAGTTGCTAGGCGGTCCTTCTGTCTTACTTGCTGCCGACCGTATCCACTACAACCTTGACGCAGAAGTGAACCTGAACAAAGTCACCAACGATGCCATCGGTGATATATCTGGCGGCCAATTGCACCTACCTGGTTTTGTGCATCTACCCAACACTGAAATCAGGCGCAAAGGCAATGTCAACACGGTAAATGCCCTAGTGGCTTGGCCAATTTATACCGGCGGTAAAATCACCGCCACCAAAGACTTTATTGCCGCGCAAACAGACGAAGCTGCTGCTGATGCCCGCAGCGCCAATAGCATGGTGTATGCCGAATTAGTCACCCGCTACTTTGGCGCGCAGCTCGCACAAAAAGCCGCCAAGCTCAGACAAGATGCGCTGCAAGCCATCACTATTCACGATAAAACCGCGCAGCGCATGCTCGATGAAGGCTTAATTGCCAAAGTTGAACGCTTAGAAGCGCAAGTTGCCTTAGAAGACGCCAAACGCGATGCCCACCAAGCCAACAACCAGGCTGAACTGGCCAATATCGCCCTGCAACGCTTACTGCAAAGTGAGCAAGTGGTCAGCCCAACCACACCCTTGTTTATTAGCCAGCGCACCCTTGCCCCAGTCGATGAATTTATTAATCTAGCACTGGTCAATCATCCGATTTTAGCCAAGGTTGCAGCAAAAAAAGAGCAAGCCGAAGCGCTGCATAAGGCTGATGAATCGCTGTGGAAACCTGGCGTCACAGCCTTTGCTCAACAGCAACTCAATAAAAGTCAAAAAAACCGCATGGCTGGTGTCAGTGTGCACTGGACATTATGGGGACCACTGGATCGCCGTAGTTCAAACCGCTCCACTTTGGCACAAATCCATCAAGCCGAATACTCTGACCAACAAGCTAAGGAAGACATCAGCGTACTGGTGGAGATGAATTGGCGTACGGTCAATGATGCACGACAAGCCTACTTTGCGCTCGACAGTAACATTGCCTTAGCCAATGAGTTCTTACGCTTACGCCAGGCTGGATTGCGCGAAGGCACCAGCACTGTCTCTGATCTTATCGATGCTGAAGTCAATCTAAAAAAAGTAAGGACGGAGCAAGCACAAGCCGCCAACGACTATATCCAAGCACTGATGCACCTATTAACCAGCGCCGGAATACCTGACCAGTTTGAAGACTATTTAAACTCTGCTAGCACGCAGGTCAAACTCTGACTTAAGGGATGTAAAAAATGCAACGCAAAAGCACCATACTCATTGTTGTTTTATTTATTATTCTCGCCGTGCTGGTTGGCCTTGGCTTGTATCAAGCCAGTCGTCCGACCCCAGTGGTATTACAAGGACAAATGGAGGCACAAACTGTAGATGTTGCTGCAAAAGTTGCTGGACGGGTCACAGAAATCTACGTCAAGGAAGGCGATCAAATTGAAATTGGCACGCCAGTAATGCGCCTGGATGGCCTCGAAATTAACGCCAAACTCAAGCAAGCTCGCGCAGCTCAAGACGCTGCCAATGCGGTGGCCGAAAAAGCCGAAAAAGGTACTCGTCCACAAGAAATAGAAATGGCTAAACAAACCTGGCAACAAGCGCAAGCTGCAGCAGAGTTAGGGCGTAAAACCTTTCAGCGAGTAGACAACCTGGCCAAAGAAGGCTTGCTCTCCAAACAATCGCGCGACGAGGCCTTTGCCAACTATGCTGCCACCCGCGACCAAGCCGCAGCCGCTAAAGCACAATATGATATGGCCTTGGCCGGTGCCCGACCTGAAGATAAAGTCGCAGCGCTCGCTCAAGCCCGCGAGGTGGCCGGCGTCGTGGATGAAGTTGAAATTGCTGAAACCGAAGCCCACCTGAGAAGCCCAGTGGCCGGCGAAGTCAGCTCGGTGATCAGTAAAGTCGGCGGCATCACCCCACAAGGTGTGCCCATTATCACTGTGGTGGATTTAAACGATCAGTGGGTGGTACTGAATGTGCGCGAGGACTATGTCGCGCAATTTGCTTTGGGCACCACGTTTGAAGGCAAGCTGCCCGCTCTGGCCAGTACCGACCTTAAGCAACCTATTACCTTTACCGTCTATGCCAGCTCAGTTCTACCTGACTTTGCCATTTGGCGTGCCACCCACAACAGCGAAGGTTTTGATCTAAAAACCTTTGAAGTTAAAGCCCGTCCGCTTGCGCCAATCAAGGGCATGCGCCCCGGCATGAGCGTTCTGGTCACTTTATAGAGATGCCCCTATGATCTCTAACGCCCCGTTTGCACAGAGCTGGCAGCGCGAGTGGCAATGGCTACGCGGCAGCCCTTGGGATATGGCCATGATATTTTGGTTGCCCTTGGGTTCAGTATTTTTTATTTGGTGGCTGTTTGCCGCGCAAATACCTTTTCAGCTGCCCATCGGGGTCTGGGATCAAGATCACAGCAGCCTCAGCCGGCAAATAACCCGCTACTTGGATGCCACACCGGGCTTACGGGTGGCCGCGCAATACAGTGACGGCCGCGAAGCACAAGCCGCCTTACAAGCGGGCGCTGTGTATGCAGTAATGTATCTACCCAATGAGCTCAGCAATAATGTAAAAAGCGGGCAGCCGGCCAATGTGGTGCTCAACGTCAACGCTCAGTTTGGCACTCACTCAGGCTTGATTGAGCGTGATGTCAAAACCACCATAGGGACGCTTTCGGCGGGTATTCAAATGCAGATGCGCATGGCCCATGGTCAGCCCGCAGAACAAGCGCAAGCAAGTTTTTCGCCTCTGCAGTCCAACAACACCGCGCTATTTAATGTGGCCGGTAATTATCAGCTGTTTTTAGGCAGCGTCTTAATTCCAGCACTGCTGCATATTTTTGCCGTGACCGCAGGTGCCTACAGTGTCGGTCGCGAATTACGGGATAAGATTCTCGGACAATGGCTTGGCACACGCATTGACTGGGCAACCTGCAGCATCGCCCTACTGGGCAAACTTGCCCCGGCCATGCTGGCGTTATCTTTGGTCACAGGTATTTCTATGTGGCTAATCGCCCAGCCCGGTGTAGACAGTTTAAGCGCCCTTCTCACTGTTTATCTGAGTCTTTGTTTGCTGATTTTTCTATCCTTAGTAATCGGCGCATCTTTTTCTCTCATCACTGGCTCGCTACGTATCGCACTGTCTGGCGGTGCCTTTATGACCTCCCCAGCTTTTGCCTTTAGCGGTACAGGCTTTCCGCTATTGGCCATGTCCAGTGGCGCTTATGCTTGGGCCATGCTACTACCCTTTACTCACCACGCACTCTTGCAAGTAAAGCTGTTGCAAATGCAGGGGCCCGTCAGTTTGGCTATTCCGGCACTGATTGGCTTTACTTTAGCCAGTGTGGTGTTTTTCGCAGTCGATATTGCTCTCTTACAGCGCGCCTTAAAGCGTCCAGAAAAATGGGGAGCTCGCTAATGCAAAAACCTTCTTTTTGGGCAGCTTTTAAAGAAACCTTCCACGCGATCTTCAAAGATGAAGAAATCATCTTGATGGTGATCCTTGCACCTATTTTATATGGCTTTTTCTACCCTTGGCCTTATTCCAACCAGCTAGCGCTGCAAGTACCTGCCGCCATCATAGATTACGATAACACTGACCTGTCGCGACAAATTTATCGCTACGCTGCCGCCGACCCAAGAATAGCCGTACTGCGCCTGCCCAGTGAGCAAGCAGCGAAAGAAGCGCTTTGGCATGGCGAAATCGAAGGCTATATGATTTTGCCAGCCAACTTAAAGCATGACGTTTTGCACAACAAAGCCGGTAACGTCGCCATTGCGGGGAATGGCAGCTATGTTCTGCTCAACAAATCCGTCCTTTATGGTTTTGCTGAAGCCGTGGGTACGGTTTCTGCCGGCATCGCTATTGAGCAATTTACCGCACAAGGAATGTCTGCTGAACAAGCCTACACCGCGGCTCAGCCGCTCATCCTTAACACCAAAGCCTACTACAACGTCAGTCAAGGTTACGCCAGTTATGTGGTGCCAGCCGTGGCATTATTAATTTTGCAGCAGACCTTGTTAATGGGGGTTGCGCTCTATGTCGGCACATTATTTGAGGCGAAAAAAGCCCACGCCAGAGCCAGCACTTGGTGCGCTCGTATTCTGGCATTTTGTTCTGTGTCTTGGCTGATTATGGGCTTTTACTTTGGTTGGCTCTTTACCTGGATGGACTTTGCTCGAGGCGGCAACCTACTCGGTACATTATTACTGATGCTGATCTACGCACCTACCGCAATCATTTGGGGCGCGTTGCTGGGCTTGTGGTTTAAAGTTCGCGAGCGCTCCCTGCAGGTACTGGCCTTCACCTCTTTACCCATCTATTTTATTTCGGGATTTTCTTGGCCCGCTGAAGGCCTGCCACCCTTGATGCAAACGTTGCGCTGGCTGATTCCAAGCACCCCTGCTATTCAAGCATCGATTCGCCTTGATCAAATGGGCGCCAGCATCAGCACGGTTACACCTTACTTACTCAATATTGCTGCATTGGGCATTATTGGCTTTATCCTCCTCTTACTGGTTGGTCGTAAACGTAGCACTGAGACTGATAAGTAGAGTCTAGCAAGAGCAATCCAAGGAGTTTTTATGTGTACAAGAGTCGTATACCACGGAAAAAACCAGCAAATTTTCACCGCCCGTTCAATGGACTGGAAAGTGGATGTAAATACCAATATTTGGCAACTGCCACGGGGCGTTAAGCGCGTTGGTAGTATTGGCCCTAACCCTTTAACTTGGACCTCAACTTACGGCAGCGTGGTGTCCACCGGTTACGATATGGCCACCACTGATGGCGTTAATGAAAAAGGCCTTTCAGTCAACCTGCTGTGGCTGGTTGAATCACAATACCCCACTGTGAGCGCAGACAAACCGACCCTGTCCATTGCCATCTGGGGACAATATATTCTCGATCAGTTCGCCAGCGTAGCCGATGCGGTCGCCACACTTAAAGATGAGCCATACACCTTGGTCACTGCCCAAGTACCCGGTGAAGACCGCCTTGCCACTCTGCATATGTCAATCTCCGACAGCAGCGGCGACAGCGCCATCATTGAATACATTGATGGCAAGCAAGTCATTCACCACGATCGCAGCTATCAAGTGATGACCAACTCGCCCACCTACGATGAACAGCTGGCCCTGAATAAGTACTGGCAAGAGATCAGCGGCACCGTAATGTTGCCCGGCACAAACCGCGCCGCAGACCGCTTTGCCCGCGCATCTTTTTACGTCAACGCAGTAGCCCACGACGATGATCCAGATATTTCTTTAGCCAGTGTACTTAGCGTCATCCGTAATGCCTCAGTGCCTTATGGGTTAAATACTGCTGAAGAGCCAAATATTTCTTCTACCCGCTGGCGTACAGTGGTGGATCACCAGCGCTTACTGTACTTTTTTGAGTCCACTTTAACGCCAAATGTTTTTTGGGTGGATTTAAAGGGTATCGACTTTAACGACAGCCAATGGACTGCACGCAAACTGGATCTAGGCGCCAATGAACGCAATATTTTTTCTGGTAAAACCAACGCTGAGTTCCAGCCGCACCCAGACTTTCATTTCTTAGGCACGCCAGCAGCCTAATCGCCGCAATACCGGTCAGAGTCACACCATGCTGCTCTGACCGGAGCCATATTTACCGCACTCATTTCCTGGGCTCGAAAATATCAATGAATATGTTTCCCTCCATTGCCAAAATGACGCAGCTGACCAATATTCTATTGGCTGATTTTGGCTTATCTGACGCCAACATAAAACATGTGGTATTTAGCCTGGTAATACTGCTGGGAGTAGTGTTTTTTCTAGTTGGGCGCGTAATCAGTAATTGGCTACTGGGGCTTTTTTTAACCCAGGCCAGTAAAAGAGACCTCAAAGAACGGCAACTACTCAGCTCTCTAGGCCAATATAAAGTCGCCCATCATATGGCTAATTTGATCCCAGTCATTCTACTGGGCCTGATTATTCCGCTGTTTCGGGTTGATTTCCCAGAGCTGTTACCCAAAGTCATCGCCGTCCTCGACACTATTTTTCTCTGGTTTGTCCTACGCTTGCTCGGCGCTGTTTTGAAAGGTATGTGTCACTTTCTAAAGACCCTCGACTCATATCGCGATAAACCTCTAGAAAGTTATGCCCAAATTATAATGTTGGTGCTGTACTTTATTGCCTTAGCATTTTTATATGTGAAATTTACCGACAAATCCATAACCGGTTTTTTTGGCACCTTAGGAGCTATTTCTGCAGTTTTAATGCTGATTTTTAAAGACACCATTTTGGGCATTGTCGCCAGTATTCAGGTGGCGATGAACGACATGGTAAGAATCGGCGACTGGGTCACGATGAAGAGCTGTGGTGCTGATGGTTACGTTATAGAAATCAACCTAACCACGGTAAAAGTACGTAATTTTGATAACACCGTCACCACTATCCCTACCTACACGCTCATCTCAGGTTCATTTCAAAACTGGCGCTCAATGTATGAGTCCGGTAACCGGAAAATTCAGCGCTCGATCATTATCAAACCCTCGACGATTAAATTTCTGACCCCAGAAGACGTAGAAAGAATGAAGAGTATTCAACTGATTACGCAATACCTCCAAGAACGGCAAACAGATATTGAAACCAGCAATCTAAAGAACAATGTCAATAAAGAGCTCATGGTTAACGGCCGTAACCTCACCAACTTTGGTGTATTTAGAAAATATATCGCCACCTATCTGGCACACAACTCGGCTATCAATCAAGAGAACGCTCCAATCATTAGAGCTTTACAGCCCACTGAGTATGGCTACCCAATAGAAATTTACGCCTATGTAAAAGATACGCGCTGGGCTAATTACGAGTATATCCAAGCAGCAATATTTGACCATATTACCGCAGCCGCCAGCTATTTTGACTTAGAGGTGTGTGAACTCACAAGTTAATTCAAATATAAAGTAAGAGTCTATTTGTAATGCTTTTTCACATATCGTACATTTAAAATTCAACAGTGTGAGAGCCAATGATAGCGCCTCTCATTAATATTGGATTTCTTTCAAACATTGGGAGATAGAGTGCAAGCCTAATAATTTTAGGTTTAAGGATCTTTGCCTAGCATGTGCGAAAATCGATTTATTAGAGCAGTCGGTTACTACTAATAAGGATAGCTATTATGTCTACAAACAGCGTGAGTCCTGCAACTAAGCAGTTGTCTATGTTGGGGTTCTTTGCCATTACTGCATCAATGGTAATGGCGGTGTATGAATACCCAACCTTCGCAACCTCCGGCTTTAGCTTAGTCTTCTTTTTACTCCTCGGTGGTATTTTGTGGTTTATTCCTGTGGGCTTATGCTCAGCGGAAATGGCCACAGTAGAAGGCTGGGAAGAAGGCGGTGTCTTTACTTGGGTCTCTAACACCCTTGGTGAGCGCTGGGGTTTTGCCGCCATTTCATTTGGCTACTTGCAAATCGCCGTGGGCTTTATCGCCATGCTTTACTTTGTCCTCGGGGCTTTGTCGTATATTTTAAGCTGGCCTGCACTCAATACAGACCCAATTGTTAAAACGATTGCTGGCTTAATTATTTTGTGGGGCTTAGCCTTTACTCAGTTTGGAGGTACTCGCTACACAGCAATTATTGCCAAAATAGGTTTTTTTGCCGGTATTCTTGTACCCGCTCTGATTTTAGTGGGTTTATCCATTGCTTACCTAGTCAGCGGCGCGCCATTACAAATCAAAATGGATGCTGCCAGCTTCTTTCCAGACTTCACTAAAATTGGCACATTGGTAGTCTTCGTCGCCTTTATTTTAAGTTACATGGGTGTCGAAGCTTCGGCCACTCACGTTAACGAAATGAAAAACCCCGGTCGCGACTACCCAATCGCAATGGTGCTTTTAATGGTGTGTGCCATTACTTTAAGCTCCATCGGTGGTCTGGCCGTAGCAGCAGTGATCCCCCATAGCGAGATCAACCTGTCAGCAGGTGTGGTTCAGGCTTTTGAAGCATTAATCGGCCATTACGGACCCAATCTAGGCTGGGCAATTCGCATCGTGGTATCGCTGCTAATGCTTGGTGTCTTAGCAGAAATTGCCGCGTGGATTGTTGGTCCATCACGGGGTTTATTGGTTGCTGCACAAAAAGGTTTACTGCCGCAGCGCTTAGCCCAAGTCAACAAAAATGGCGTACCTGTAGCTCTGGTGATTAGCCAACTAGTGATTACTACTGTGGCTTTGATTGCTCTAACCAATACCGGTGGCGGCGGTAACCTGTCGTTCTTAATTGCTTTAGCACTAACCGTAGTGATTTACCTGTGCAGCTACTTCATGCTGTTCTTGGGTTACATCCAATTGGTGCGCAAGCAGCCTGAGAAAAAACGCGAGTTCAATATCCCCGGCGGCCCTACTTTCAAAATTATAGTGGCTGTAGTGGGCTTAACGATTTCCATCTTAGCTTTCCTTGTTTCATTCGTACCGCCAAGCTCCTTGCCAGGTGGTGAAGAAACAGAAATCTACGTGGGCTTGTTAGTGGTGAGCTTTATTATTGTCTTTTTACTCCCCTTCTTGGTGTATGCAATGCATAGCAAAAAAGGCAAAACCACCAACCATGAGCTGGTGCATATTAAATCTCACAACGCCCCCAAACATCACCTTTGGGTACACCCTAAAGCGCGCGCGACCCACCACATTGTTGTCACTGACGACAAACCAATTGACGGGTAAGCACAGCACATCCAGTGCAGCAATGCCAGCCTAGGATTGCTGCACTTAAACAACAAAAAACCCTCTGTAGCCATGCTAGAGAGGGTTTTCTTGTTTACTACTTACCTTGAGTAAGTTACTGCACTTTTTGTTTCGGCTGGGCTTGCCCCGCCGCAGCTGTCGGCGCAGGCTCAGACTTGGTAAAGCGCTCAATTGTGTGGCGGAAGTCATCTGTGTCCTTGGCATCCTCACGATTAATTTTAACTTTAATTTCCATCAAATTAAGTGAGGCAGGCGCGAACTCAGCTTTAACTCGGTGACCATTGCTGTCCAGCCCTTTGACCTCATAGCAACCGTCATCAACTTTAATGCGCTGCACCGTCCAGCCCTGCTCTTCCAGCTGCAAACGTAAGTTTTCCCGTGGCTGCCAATCAGCAACTGGATCAGTGCAGTCATCATCGGCAAAAGCGCCGGCACTCATAGCCAATAATGACAGACTCAGAACAATAGGTTTGATTTTCATGGTGTCTTTCCTCTTGGTTGGTGTCTGTCACTTTAAGCCCCCGAGCTGACAGAAACCTGAATAGACGAAAAAATAGCGTACGATAATACACAAGTTACAATTCAGACTGCTGTCAGCTCATGGCTGTAGTATCTTTGCTAGTTGCTTAGATTAAAGGTGCATCATGCGAGTACTCCTAGTTGAAGACACTGCCGGCTTAGGTGAAGCCGTACGCGATCAAATCAGTGATGACGGCCACGCTGTCGACTGGGCGCAAAACCTCAGCTTTGCTGAAGCCTGTATAAACACCACCTCTTATAATTTGATTTTGCTCGACCTGATGCTGCCCGATGGTCACGGCTTAGATTTTCTGAAGAAACTACGGGCAGCAGGCGCTAGCACACCGGTCATTATTCTCACGGCGCTGGATCAAGTCTCCGACCGTATTGCGGGATTAAATGCTGGTGCTGATGATTACTTGATCAAACCTTTTGATCTGTCGGAGTTATCTGCCCGCGTTGCTGCGGTAGCCCGCCGTTACAGTGGCAACCCTAACCCTTTACTGCAATTGGGCGACTTAGCAATTGATCTGAGCACGCACAGCATTAGCCGCGATGGCGTAGCGCTGGAGCTGACTGCTCGGGAGTGGGCATTATTTGAAAGTTTCTTGCAGCGCCCAGGCATGTTGCTGTCGCAGGCGCAGTTAGAGGATCGTTTGTACCAGTTTGGGGCAGAAATCGAGAGCAATATCATCGAAGTCTATATCAGCCGTTTACGCAAAAAGCTCGGCCGTGATGCCATTGTCACAGTGCGCGGTATGGGATATCGATTAGGCCTATGAGCAATCACACAAGCCTACAGAAAACCCTTGGCGTTTCACTGAGCATTAGCATTAGCTTGCTGTGGTTGCTGGCTGTTGTGACTGCGGGTTTTATTGCGCAGGATAAAATGAATACGGTATTTGATAGCGCTTTAGAAGAAACTGCACAACGTATTCTACCGTTAGCAGCAACTGAGATTTTGAGCCGCGACAGCGATAGCGACAGCAATGCACAGCGTATCCAAGCTTTAGAGGCTCACGATGAGCACCTCACCTACCTCGTGCGCAAACCATCAGGGGAACTATTGCTGCAATCCCATGATGTTGATTTAAATGTTTTTAGCGCGCTACCGCGAACAGGTTTTTATGAAACCGCCACCCACCGTTTTTATGGTGCAAGCGCAGTTAGAGGCAGTATTTATATTGAAGTGGCCGAACCCCTAGCCCACCGCCACAGTGCAGTGTGGAGTGTTATTTTAGCTTTATTGACACCTTTGCTACTGCTCATTCCTTTAAGTTTATTGGCCGTGTGGTGGCTGATAAAGCGCTCACTGCGCAAAGTCGTCGAGCTACAACAGCGGGTCGCCGCCCGTGATGCTGGTGATTTATCCGCAGTCAAAGTGGAGCAGTTGCCAGCAGAGTTTGCGCCGTTACTGAGTGCGGTAAATCATCTCCTAGAGCGCCTGCGCCGCGCTTTAGAAGCAGAGCGCAGCTTTACCGCCAACAGTGCCCATGAGCTACGCACCCCGCTGGCGACCGCCCTAGCCAAACTACAGCGCCTGCAACGTCAGTCTCAAGATGCATCGGTTAACCTCCAAGCCCAAGACATTGAAACCTCGCTGCGCACTTTATCTGCCTTGTCGGAAAAGCTGCTAGAGCTGGCTAAAGCCGAAGGTGGCAGTGTACTTAGCGCCAGCCCCAATGACCTTACTCCAATTTTGCAAATGATCGTCAAAGACTACGAGTATCAAGCACCGCATCGTTTGCACTTAGAACTGCCAAATAATGCTGTGCTATCCCTGCTCGACCCAGATGCCTTCGCGATTTTAGTGCGCAATTTAATTGAAAACGCCTTAAAACATGGCGCCGACCAGCACCCCATCCACATCAGCCTCAGCGCTCAAGGTCGATTACGCGTCATCAATGACGGCGCTGTGATCCCTGCGGAGCAATTAGCCTTGCTGCGCCAGCGCTTTGTCCGCGCCAACAGCCAGAATTTTGGCTCTGGTATTGGTTTAGCAATTGTTGATGCAATCGCTAGCGGTGCCGGCCTTCAGCTCAATTTACACTCTCCGGCTACTGGGCAAAATGCAGGCTTTGAAGTTGAGTTAAACATTATTGTTACGCGTTGAAGTTACAGTACTGAAGTACACTTTTATTCCGCCATAACACAGAGCTGTTGCATCATATTATTAATGCTACTGCCTTGAGTTAACCGCTAAAAAACAACTCTTCAAACATTAAAAGTCAAGCATATTTACTATCACACAGCGCTTGGCCTAATATTCGTGCGCCGCATAAGCGGCTGTCAGAGGAAATAAAGGCTATATGGAAAGTTCTTGTATAAGTCCGTGTTGGACTTCACAGCATAATATAATCAGCGCGCTTGCTGACGGCTGCCTGTGGACTAAAAATAGCCTGGTCTAATTTGTAGTCTCCTCAAGTTGCCCGATGCTGGCCGCTTGGAGATTTACAATGAG